>NZ_BAABDK010000022.1:0-96943 GCF_039539585.1 Hymenobacter glaciei
TTTATTTGCGCGGACTCAAAGCCATGCACTACACTTTGACCAAACTGGCTGCGTAACATCAGTTATTAAGTCGGTAGCCCACCACCAGCCCTACCACCAGTATCAGCACGCTGTAGGCCATGCGCAACGCGGGGTTGGGGTTCAAAAGCTGCTGCCATAACTGCTGCAGCTTGCCGGTCCAGGTTTCATGGCTTGTTTCGGCTTCAAACTCGGCCAGCATGCCATAAAAGCGCGGGCGCACCTGCTCGCCGGGTTCGGGCGTGGCGATGCCGCCCATGGTGTGCCACAGCTGGCGGAAAGCGGCTAGCTCCTGCTGGCAGGCGGGGCACTGGGCCAGGTGAGCGTCCAGGGTCCGGCGCTCAGCATCGGGGAGCTGGTCGCTCAGCCAGTCGGCCAGGCGCTCCCGGGTACTCTCGCAGTTGGGGTCCTTAGTTTCCATTGGATAGTTTCAAATAAATGGCTCGGAGGTGGCCCAGGGCGCGGTGCACGCGCACCTTCACGGCGCCTTCGGTGGTGTCGAGCACCTGGGCAATCTGCCCGTATTTCAGGTCCTGAAACCGGCTCAGCACCAGTACTTCGCGCTGCTCCGGCGGCAGTCGGCCCAGGGCTTCGTGCAGCAGGGCCACGTCCTGGGTTTTGTGCAGCTCGCCGTCGGCGGTGGTGCCCCCGCCCAGGCGTTCCTGCCAGTTGGTGATGTCGTCGTGGTGCCTGGCGGTTTTGTTTTTCTTGACTTCGTCGGCTACCACGTTGCGGGCCAGGTGGTACATCCAGGTCCGAAACTCGCCCTCGCCGGTGAAGGTGTGGCGGTACTTCAGCATGCGGTAAAACACGGTTTGCACCAAATCTTCGCTGAGCGTCGGCTGCCCGTTCAGGTGGTAGAAAAAGCCATAGAGCGGGCGGTGGTACCGCTCAAACAATAGTCCCATCTTGTTCAGCTGGCCATCCTTCACCTGGAGCATGAGGGCATTATCGGTCAGCGGATTCAAGTGCAGAAAAGTTGAGTAGGGAGTGAATTCGAGCGTGGAAACTGCACGGATTTGCGAAGGTTACTGACTGGCGCCAAATTATTTTCTTGGCAGCTAGCTGGTGCGCCCGGTGCCGTGGCAGAAGTGCCCCAGAATGCTTTTCAGGTAGCAACTCTTGCCATCCCGCTTCAACTCCACGGTCGCTTTAGCTTTGCAGCATGTCCGTCTTCATGACTTACCTGCAGCTGGGGTTCCTGCACATCTGCACGCCGCGTGCCGCCGACCACCTCACGTTTCTGCTGGCGCTGTGCGCGCCCTACGTGCTCAGCGACTGGCGGCGCGTGCTGGCGCTGGTCACGAGCTTCACGGTGGGGCACTCACTCACGCTGGCCCTGGCCACGCTGGGCCTGCTCGCATTCAAGCCCACCATCATCGAGGCACTGATTCCGGTCACCATCATGATTACCGCACTGCTGAACCTGCGCGGAGCTGGCGCAACTCGGCCTTCCATGCGGCAGCGTCCGGCCCCGGTGCTGGCCGCTGCGCCCAACGCGCTGGCGCTGGGCTTTGGGTTGATTCACGGACTGGGCTTTTCCAACTACCTGCGGGCATTACTGGGCCCCAATAGCCGGCCAGTGCAGGAGCTGCTGGCCTTTAACGTGGGCGTGGAGTTCGGGCAAGTACTTATCGTAGCAGCCATTCTGCTGCTGGGGGCAATACTGTTACGGGCCTTCGGCGTGGCCCGGCGCGACTGGCTACTCACAACCAGCGGCGCGGCACTGGGCATTGCTACGGTGCTGCTGTTGCAGCTACTGTGGCCGTAGTCAGCTGCCAGAATGAGCCGAAGAGCTTCCGGGTCGTCTTCGCTTACGATTTGCTCTCGGGTTTTTGGGCTGTTGAAAATCCGAGAGCAAATTGAGGGCAGCTATTGCTTTCGGATTTTTAACTGCTCGAAAAGCCAAGAGCAAATGGTGGCTGGCCAAACTGGCTGTTGGGCCGTGTGCCCGGGCCGCGAATCCAGGTCTGCGTTGCCCGCCGGTACTGCCGCAACCTTGCCGTAACTTTAAGCGACCTTAACGGTCGCCAATTTCATCCTGTTTTCGATTTTCCCACTTCACATTTTTTCTATGCGTCGTCTTTTATTCGCCGGCCTGGTGCTGGCCGTGGCGGGCCAGCAGGTTGCCGTGGCCCAGACCACCAATTCGGGCACCGACAAATTTGCGCAGCTCGAAACCATGCTGCCCACGCCCAACAGCTACCGCACCGCCAGTGGCGCGCCGGGCCCCGACTACTGGCAGCAGCGCGCCGACTATGACATCAAAGTCACGCTCGACGATGCCAAGCAGTCGCTCACCGGCCGCGAAACCATCACCTACACCAACCTTTCGCCCGATGTGCTGCCCTACCTCTGGGTGCAGATGGACCAGAACATCTACGAGAAAACCTCGATTGCCAACACCACGCAGGTGGGCCAGCTGCAGGACAAGATGTCCTTCCAGGCGGTGGAAGGCATGATGTCGGATTTCGAGGGCGGTTTCAAGATTGAGAGCGTAACCGGCAAAGACGGCCGCGCGCTGCACACCGTCACCAACAACACCATGATGCGCGTGGACCTGCCCACGCCGCTGCAGCCGCGCCAGTCGGTTTCCTTTAATGTGAAGTGGCACTACAATATCACCGACCAGTACAAGCAGGGCGGCCGCAGTGGTTTCGAGTACTTCGAAGCCGACAAGAACTACCTCTACGAGATGGCCCAGTTCTACCCCCGCATGGCCGTGTATTCCGACAACCAGGGCTGGCAGCACAAGCAGTTCCTGGGTAATGGCGAGTTCACGCTGCCCTTCGGCGACTACAAAGTGAGCATCACCGCGCCGGCCGACCACGTGGTGGGCGCTACCGGCACGCTGCAAAATGCTGCTCAGGTGCTCTCGGGTACGCAAATGAAGCGCTTGGAGCAGGCCAAGTCGGCCACCAAGCCCGTGCTCATCGTGAGCCAGGACGAGGCCGTGAAGAACGAGGCCAACCGCGCCACCGGCACCAAAACCTGGACATTTGCTGCTAAAAACGTGCGCGACTTTGCCTGGGCCAGCTCGCGAAAGTTCATCTGGGATGCCATGCAGATTAAGCAGGAAGGCAAGCCCGTGATGTGCATGAGCTACTACCCCAAGGAGGGCAACCCGCTGTGGGGCCAGTACTCGACGCAGGTGGTGGCCCACACCATCAAGTCGTACTCGAAGCACACCATTCCCTACGCCTACCCGGTGGCTATTTCGGTGCACGGCCCCATTGGGGGCATGGAGTACCCGATGATTTGCTTCAACGGCGGCCGCCCCGAGAAAGACGGTACGTACTCGGCCGAGCGGAAATACGGGATGATTTCGGTGATTATCCACGAAGTGGGCCACAACTTTTTCCCGATGATTGTGAACTCCGACGAGCGTCAGTGGTCGTGGATGGACGAAGGCCTGAACTCCTTCGTGGAATTCCTCGCCGAGCAGGAGTGGGAGCGCAACTACCCCAGCCGCCGCGGCGAGCCGCGCAACATTTCGGCCTACATGGCTACCGCTAACACCCTGCAATCGCCGATTATGACCAACTCGGAGTCGGCTCTGCAGTTCGGCAACAACGCCTACGGCAAGCCCGCCACGGCCCTCAACATCCTGCGCGAAACGGTGATGGGCCGCGAGCTGTTCGATTATGCCTTCAAGACCTACGCTCAGCGCTGGGCCTACAAGCACCCCACGCCCGCCGACTTCTTCCGCACCATGGAAGACGCTTCGGCCGTGGACCTCGACTGGTTCTGGCGCGGCTGGTTCTACACCACCGAGCACACCGATTTGGCCTTGGAGTCGGTGAAGTCCTACAATGCCAGCACCCGCAACCCACAGGTCGAAAACGCCCGCCTGCAGCAGCAGAAAGCCGCCGCGCCGCAGTCCATCACGGCCCAGCGCAACGCCACCGACATTTCTAAAACCCTGGTGGAAGAGAAGCCGGAGCTGAAGGACTTCTACAACAACTACGACCCGCTGGCCGTGACGCCCGCCGACCAGCAGCGCTACACCGCCATGCTGGGCAGCCTCACGCCCGAGCAGCAGCAGCGCCTCACCGACTCGCAGAGCAACTTCTACGAGCTGAGCCTGCGCAACGTGGGCGGCCTGGTAATGCCCGTGGTGCTCCAGATGACCTACGCCGACAACACCCAGGAAATCCAGACCATCCCGGCCGAAATCTGGCGCAAGAACAACGCCCAGGTTACCAAGGTCATCGTGACCAAGAAGCCCGTTATTAGCTTCGTTATCGACCCTTTCCAGCAAACGGCCGACACCGATTTGAGCAACAACTCCTTCCCCCGTCAGCCCGCTTCTTCGCGCTTCGAGCTGTTTCAGCAGCAGCAGCAGGCCCCGGCCAACCCCATGCAGCAGGCCGCCAAAGCCACCAGCCCCATGCAGAAGCTGGAGCAGAAGCCCGGCAGCAGCGGTAATTAACCGGCTGTCCACCGCGAGGTGAGGTCAGCGTAAGCTAGCCTTGCCTCTCGATGCAGAAAGCTTGATAATGTAAAAAGCCCCGGCTCTGAATAAGAGTCGGGGCTTTTTGTTGTCGGGAGAAAGCTTCGTCGAAAAGGCTAGCTTACGCTGCACTCCACTCGCAATATCACGCGATTAGTTACCGCTTGATGTTCGGCGCTTCGCCGCCCACCATGCGCGAAATAAGCCCGTGGTCCTCTTTGTTTTCGACCCACACCACGCCCACCACATGAATCAGGATGAAGCCCATAATCAGGTACATCGTCACGTTGTGCGTTTCCTCGGCCAGGTGGTGAATGCCTTTCAGCCAGGATACGTCTTCGTATAGCAGAATCAGGCCGGTAGCTACCATGATGGTAAGGAAGAGGTAGAAAAGGGCATAAGTGGTTTTGGCAAACAGCATTTTGCCAGTCTTGCTCTTGTCGGCGGGCGGCGCGAGGCGGTAGCGGCGCAGAATTTCCATCAGCCGCGCCGAGAAGCGCAAATCCGAAGGGCCCGTAAGCTGCAGACCCAGCCGCAGCACCCACAGTGCCACGAGTGCCCAGCCGAAGTAAATGTGCCAGTCCCAGATGCGCTCGCTGATGATGTGCGCCAGCTCGCGCGCCTGCGGCACCGAAACGTCTTTCCCCGAAGCCTGTAGCTCCGGAATAGCCGACCGCGAATTCACAATCACCTTCTGAAACAGAATAGTCATCAACTGCAGGCTTATCAGCAAGGTGTTGGCCCAGTGCCAGAAGCGCAGCGGCGCGCGGTAGTCTTTAATGGGGACTTCGACGGCAGGGGCAATGGTTTCGTTCATTAGATAAGGAGTACAGTTACAGGGGTAAAGCGGCTGCTTCTACAATTGGAGGGGCCTGCAGTTCGACGCGGCCCGGGTATTCCCGCAGGGCGTGTGCCAGGCAGGTCATGGCCGCTTCAAGGTCGGTGCGGTTGATGACGTAGGCAATGCGAACTTCCTGTTGGCCCAGGCCGGGCGTCTGGTAGAAGCCGTTGGCAGGGGAGAGCACAAGCGTCTGATTTTCGTACGAAAAGCTTTCCAGCAGCCATTGGCCGAACTTTTCGGTGTCATCTACCGGGAGGTGGGCCAGTACATAAAAGGCCCCGCCCGGGCGCGGGCACACCACGCCGGGCATGGCCTGCAGGCGCGCTACCGTGAGGTCGCGGCGGGCCTGGTACTCGGCTTTGCTGGCGTCGAAGTACGTTTCGGGTAGGTCGGCAGCGGCCTCGGCCAGTAGCATGCCCAGGCCGGGCGGGCTCACCCGCATCTGGGCAAAGCGGAAGGCGGCCATGTACACTTCCTTGTTGAGCGTGACCAGCGCACCCACGCGCGCTCCGCAGGCACTGTAGCGCTTCGAAATGGTATCTACCACCACCACGTTGGGTTCGGCCCCCGCTAGCTCCAGGGCGCTCACGTAGGGCGCGTCGTAGCAGAACTCGCGGTAGGCTTCGTCCGAAATCAGGTACAGGTGGTGGGCTTTGCACAGCGCCAGCATGCTCTCCAGTTCGGCGCGGCTGTACACGTAGCCGGTCGGGTTGCTGGGGTTGCAAATGAGAATAGCCTTGGTGCGCGGCGTAATGGCCCGCTCGAAGTCGGCCAGCGGCGGCAGGGCAAAGTTGTCTTCTATGCGGGCCGTTACGGGCACAATACGCACGCCGGTGGCAATCGCAAAAGCCGTGTAGGTGCCATAAAAAGGCTCCTGAATGATGACCTCATCGCCGGGGTTCAGGCAGGTAAGCATCGCGAACAAAATGGCCTCGCTGCCGCCAGTCGTCACGATAATATCCTCCATCACCACGGGCAAGCCGGCCCGCTGGTAGTAGGCCGCGAGCTTGCGGCGGTAGCTCTCGGTGCCCGCGCCGTGGGTATAGCCCAGCACCCGGATGTCGGCATTGCGCACCGCGTCCAGCGCCGCCGGGGGCGTCTCAATGTCGGGCTGTCCGATGTTGAGTGGGTAAATGATTTTGCCCTGCTGATGTGCCTTCTCGGCGTAGGGGGCAAGCTTTCGAAACGGCGAGACGGGCATGGCCCGGCCCCGCTGAGATATTTCTAACATACAACTGATTGATAAAACTTCTGGCCAGCCTTGCCAGGGCTGCCACCATCCTTAAATGGCTAAAGTTACTGCCCTGTGGCTGGTTACAGGTACTTCTTGTACAGATTGTACAGTATCCGACTGTCGGCTTCGGTCAGCGGCCCGTTCACGTCCTGCTGAATGAAATGCAGCTTGAAGGCGCGAATGGCCGCCGGCAAATCGCGCGTATCATACCCAATAATGCGCAGCGCCTCGTGCGGGTTGAACACCGTAATCGGTCCGTTCAGCCGTGCCAGCTGGGCATCGACTTTGCTGGTATCCACAGGCATCGCGATGGGGTTTTCATCCGATTCAGGCAGGCGCGGGGCCAACAGGTGGCCGGCCAGGGCGATGGCGCTGTCGGGCCCGAAGGGGCTGGGCAATTGCCCGGCGTCGTACCACAGGCCAAAGCCATTATCAGCTAGCCGCTTCCAGGGAAAGCGGGCGCTGGGGTCGTTTTTGCGGCTGGGGGCAATGTCGGCGTGTCCGATGAAGTTGGCGGCCGGAATCCCGTAGTCCTTCTTCAGCCCGGCCAGAATGTGCAGCAGGCTGGTTATCTGGGCCTCGGCGAAGGGCTCGGTGCCGTTGTTATCCAGCTCAATGCCGATGGAGCTAGAGTTCAGGTCGGTGTTGTTGCCCCAGCGCGCCACGCCGCCGTGCCAGGCGCGCAGGTAGTCATTCAGCATGTGGTACACCCGGCCATCGCGCCCAATCACGTAGTGCGCGCTCACCTCGGTGCGCGGCAGCGTGAAGGTTTTCAGCGTCTGCGCTGTCGAGTCCTGCGCCGTGTGGTGAATCACGACATAGTTGGGCTTGCGCAGGTTGAAGTTAGTAGTGCCCACCCAGTATTTCCCCAGCAGGCTGTCGCCGCCCGGGGTGGGCGGCGGAGCAGCGCGCAGGGCAGCCGCATAGGCTTTCACCTGCGCCTTGTAGGCTTTGTTGGTAGCGGCGTAGGGGTTGCGCTGCGTAGCGCAGGCGGCGAGGATACCCAGCACGAATAGGCCGGAGATTTTATATAAGTATTGCAATAGTCTCTACTCTAACTTTGCCGGACAATTTACGCAGCCTACCCACTGTTTCGCCATTATGAAGCCCTTCCAAATATTTTTACCCTCCCTTTTAGCCCTTGCTTTAGTCCTGGGTAGTTGCAAAAAGGAAATCGAAACCCAGATACAAATCAAAGAGGTAGAGAAACAGGCCAGTTGGACTGAAGTAACCAGCTTATACGGATTGGCGCGGGTAATAATGAGCACCGGTACCGATGGCCAGGCCATTTACCTGCAGCAGCCCAACGCTTTTACGCGTTTCCTTGGCTCACAGAGCCTGGTAACAGCAGCAGGCCCGCTGCCATCCGATGTCAATGTTCGGGTTCCGTTCGGTCGCGATTTTTTTGCTTACCCCGACACGGATACGTCACTGGTGCTCTGCCGCAACCGCGAACCGCTGAACTCTCGGTTCTACTTCAATCTGCGCCGGTTCGACCCCGCCGCCCTTCGTTTTGACACCAAGTTTTTCAGCTTGTCGAAATGCATGGCCATCAACCAGAACAACTTCCTGCTGGCGCCCTACGTCAACAAGCGGCCCGACCGCGCCTTCACCTTTGTGCTGGCAGCGGTGCAGCCCGGTGCACTGGGTAGCGGGCCGGTAATGGCTTACATGGGGCCCGTAGTTATTCCGCGGCCAGCGTTTTCGGGCGCTTATTTGCGCTACCTCGTTGCCATCGATAATTATTTCCTGGCCAGTTTCGGAGATGGTGGCATCTATAAAATCAAACAGGATGGCTCTTTCCGGCAGGTGTATGGCGCTGCTACCGTCGATGCCATCTACAAATGGAACAACACACTTTACGGCCCCATTGAGTACGGGGAGATTATCACCTCGACAGACGCCGGCGAAACCTGGCAGAAGTCGTCGGGTACCCCGCAGCAGTTCACCCTGGCCAGTTATTACCCTGTGAAGGACAGCCTGGTATGTGTGTACTCAAATAGCCTGTACTCGCTCCGCTGGAATGGCCCGCGCTACTCGTTGCGTCCGCTTAAAAACGACGGCTTGGAGCGCGCCACCATTACGGGGGTTGAGTACTTGCGGGACACGGTGTACGTAGCCACTACCTCGGGCCTGTTTGCCCGGCCGGTAAAGGCCTTTTTCGAAGCCAAGCAGTAGCCTGCCGCCCCCCCAACCGGTGCCGGGCCAGCCAGCGTTGTTGTCTTATTGCGACCTGTGGAAGAGGCAATGCGGAAAGATGGTGATGCCCACTGTGGTGTAGCCCCGGCCCTGCAGTAGCTCGCGCGCACCGAGGGAATAGGTAGGCTGCTGGTTCTTGTCATCGTAACCGAACGTGGCCGACGTGCCCCACGCCGCTTGCAATTGCAATGGCCGGTCTTCAAACGGGCCATCGCCCAGTCGTACCCGCATAAATAACATGGGCTCGCCACGGGTCATGCTACTGAGCTCCAGCGGAATGGCGCGGTCGGTGAGGGTCGTAAAACGTACTTGCGTGATGCGGTAAGCCGCTCCGAACGAAACGACATCGCCACCCTGGATGATGCCGTACACCTCCCCAAATAACTTGTTGTAGCGAGCATCGAGTTCATAGCGAGTGGGATAGCTCAGAATAAACCCACCTCGGGAGTAAGATGCCTCGTTGCGAGCCTGCCCAAATCCCCCCAGGCCGCCCACCACTCCCTGCGAACCCAGCCGCCAGTACGTGCCCAGGCCCAAATCGTAGTGGTGGCCGCGGTAGTAAGTCGAGTCCCGAACATCGCGTGAGTCGCTGCGCAGGCTGCCGGTAGAGACCCGCACCAGCAGGTGCGGCAGCGGAGAGTAGCTGCCCGACAATTCGTAGCGGCCATTAAGGTAGCTGCTTGCCGTGATTTCGCCTTGCTTGGGACCGGTGATTTGCGGGGCAGCGCATTGCGTGGGCTGGTACACGACGCAGCCTGCCAGCCAATGCGCACCGCTGGCTAACAACAGCTTAAATATGGGTTTTCTCATGAGAAAGGCGGAGTGCAAAAGTGCGAACAAGATAAACCTAAAAGCCCCCACAACTCTCGTCGCGGGGGCTTCTTCGTGCTTAACCAGATGCACAAGCTGAAGCGTGTGCTATTAGATTACTTGGCGTATGCCACCGCGCGCATCTCCCGAATTACGGTGATTTTAATCTGACCGGGGTACTGCATTTCCTTCTCGATTTTCTGCGAAATCTCGAAGCTTAGCTCGGCAGCGCGCTCGTCGGTCACGTTCTCGGCGTCTACCATCACGCGCAGCTCGCGGCCGGCCTGAATAGCAAAGCACTGGTTCACGCCCTTGAAGCCGTTGGCGGTTTCCTCGAGCTGCTTCAGGCGCTTGATGTAGCTTTCCATCATCTCGCGGCGGGCGCCGGGGCGCGAGCCCGAAATGGCGTCGCAGGCCTGCACCAGCGGCGAAATCATGGCCGTCATCTCAATCTCGTCGTGGTGAGCCCCAATGGCGTTGACCACGTCGGGGTGCTCTTTCCACTTCTTCGCCATCTCCATGCCCAGAATGGCGTGGGGCAACTCCGGCTCCTCGGTGCTCACCTTGCCGATGTCGTGGAGCAGGCCGGCGCGCTTGGCTTTCTTCACGTCGAGGCCCATCTCAGCCGCCATGGTGGCGCAGAGGTTGGCTACTTCGCGGGAGTGCTGCAGCAGGTTCTGGCCGTACGAAGAGCGGAAGCGCATGCGGCCCACCATCTTAATCAGCTCGGGGTGCAGGCCGTGGATGCCCAAGTCGATGATGGTTTTTTCGCCAATCTCCACAATTTCCTCCTCGATGTTCTTGCGGGTCTTAGCCACGATTTCCTCCACGCGAGCGGGGTGAATGCGGCCGTCCTTCACCAGCAAGTGCAGCGAAAGGCGGGCAATTTCGCGGCGCACCGGGTCGAAACCCGAGATAATAATGGCCTCCGGAGTGTCGTCCACGATAATTTCAACGCCAGTCGCCGCTTCCAGCGCCCGGATGTTGCGGCCTTCGCGGCCAATGATTTTGCCCTTTACGTCGTCGCTTTCAATGTTGAAAATCGACACGCAGTTCTCAATGGCGTGCTCTGAAGCGGTGCGCTGAATGGTTTCCAGCACAATCTTCTTGGCATCCTTGGTGGCGGTGAGCTTGGCCTGGGCTACGGTGTCCTTCACATAAGAGCTAGCCTGAATCTGGGCCTCGTTCTTCAGCGATTCCACCAGCTGCTCGCGGGCTTCGGCGGCGGTCAGGTTGGCGATGGTCTCGAGCTGGCGCTGCACGCTGTGCAGCTGCTCTTCAGCATCGCGCTGCTTTTCTTCCAGCTCAGCCATGGCCTCTTCGTGGTCGAGGCGGCGCTTTTCGGCCTGGGCTTCGAGCTTGTCGCGCAGCTGCTGGGTATCGGTCTGCGTTTTCTCGCGAACGCGCTCTAAGTCAGCTTCTTTCTTCTGCAACTGCTCCAACTGGCGCTGGGTAGTTTCGGTCAGCATCTTGATGCTTTGTTCCTGCTCTACCACTCCCTGGCGGCGCTGGGTCAACTCGCCATCCAACTCAGCTTTGAGGCGCTTGCTTTCCTGGTCGAACTCGTTGCGCAGCGTCTTGAACTTGTTCTTGGACTGCTCCAAGCGCTCATCAGCCTGCTTTATTTTCTCATCGCGAAGGCGGGTGCCTTTCTCCTCCGCATCGCGAAGAATTTGCTGGGCGCGGGCCGTGGCCTCGCCTTCGTGGTCCAGCCGGGCTTTGCCGGCCAACTGCCTGCCTATCAGGATGCCCGCCACAAGGGCGACCACCGCTGCCAGCAGGCAGTACATTATTAAAGGGGTCATATAGATTATGGTTTTTGAATGGGTAAAAAACCATAACCGGGAAGAACAATTCTGCCCGGGCCAAGCGGAAACGGCCGATTGCCGCGCCGCCCAGCCGGGCCAACGAGTTGTGGGTGCTGCGAGCTAGTAGTAAGAGCTAAGTAGCAGGTAATAAGAGTTGAAACCCTTCCTGTGGTCAAGTAGCGTACTGTCCTGCTACTTGTTACTTATGTCTATCTACTCAACTCGTGAGCACCACGCCGGATAGTAGCTCGTCGAAACGAGCCAGCCGTTCGGTTAGCGCCGCATCGGTGCCATCCTTTTCCTTGCTCACTTTCAATTGGTCAGCCATTGTGGCCAAGGCAATCATCGCCAGCAAGTCCTGTTTGTCCTGAATGCCGTAGCCTTCCCGGAATTCGCGCAGCTTGTCGCCCAACAGGCGGCCGGCCATACGCAACCGTTCCTCATCCTGCACGTCAACGCGCATGGGATAGTCCCGGTCAGCAATTCGGATTTTGATGGCTAATTCGCTCATAGGGCGAAAGTTAAGGCAATGGGGGTGAGGGTCGTTCGGTTTAGTCTCTCAAATAGGCAAGACACTTGTCCAGTTCGCGGATGTATTCGTTGAGGCGCAGTTTAAGTTCGTTGGCGTGGGTGGGTTCCCCAGCTATGGTGTGTACAAGTTTAACAATATTTTCCTGGTTTTGACGCTCCTTCAACTGCCGGTCGCGGTCGCGTACGTCGGCCCGCAACTGCTGCACCGTCGTGTTGGCGTCGGCCAGCTCTTCGCGCAATTGCTGATAGGCAGCCACTAAGGTGGAAATCTGCCGCTCGAGGCGGTCGAGTTGCGCAAGCTGTTGGGAGGAGGCCACGGGCAGGTAAATTTTTGGGTGAAGATAACGCAGCTATCCGAAAGCTGTGCTTTACCCGGCACTTGCTCGCGCCTTGTGCCTCAGACCGGTTTGGTTGGGAAGAGAGTTGGCGTAGAAATGGAGAACGTCATGCCATGCTTGTCGAAACGTTGCTACCGCAGTAATAATCCAATGGTTAGGATTAGCTGCACAGTAGAAATGCTTCGGCAGGCTTGGCATGACGTTCAACGAATCGTCAGGCGCTGAAAAAGATTAGCTCTTCTTGGCCGCCTTGGTTTTGGATTTCAGCTTGCCGCCATCTTCCATGTTCACCTTGGTCTTGTCGTCAACTACCGGCGCCGGCACAACCGGAGCGGCAGCGGCTACGGGCTTGCCTTCCAGGTCCAGCTGCACCACGGGGTAGCCTAGGGCCTGCACCGAGGGCAGCTGCTTTTCGTCGCCCACTACTACGATGTACATTTTATCAGCCGGCAGGTACTTCTTGGCGATGGCCTGTACATCTTCCTTCTTCAGGCTTTTCAGAATTTCCGTCTGCTGGTTCACGTAAGCCGGGTCGAGGTCGTACTCTACCAGGCGAGCCAGGAAGCCGGCTTTCTGCTGGCCGGTTTCGTACTTGAGTGCGTCGCTCTGGCCCACCGACGATTGCACGAAGGCCAGCTCCTCATCCGAAATACCGTTCTGGTAGTTGGTGATTTCGCTCATGAATTCCTTCACCGAAGCGGCCGTGGCATCGGCGCGCACACCGGCCTGGGCCGTAAACGGACCGGCGTAGCGCGTGCCCGCGAAGCCCGAGCGGGCGCCGTAGGTGTAGCCTTTGTTCTCGCGCAGGTTCAGGTTGATGCGCGAGTTGAAGGCGCCGCCGAGCAGGTAGTTGGCCAGGCCAGCTTTGTAGTAAGCGCCGGTGGCATCGTACTTCATGTCGGTGAGGTAGCCTACCCGAATTTCGGACTGGGCCGCACCCGGCTTGTTCACGAAGTACACGGTGGTTTTATCGGGCTGCACGCCGGCCGCATCGGTCGGGATAGTGACGTCCTTCTTGGCCCAGCTCTTCAGGAAGCCCAGCTGCCCGTCGAGGGTGGCCTGGTCCAGGTCGCCCACTGCCACCAGCGAGCTCACGTTCGGAGCGTAGTAGGTGCTGTAGAAGTTCTTCACGTCGTCGAGCGTGAGGCTGCTTACCGAAGCGGTAGTGCCGGCTACAGCCGTGCCCGCGATGTTATTCGAGCCGTATACCAAGCGGTTATACGTCAGGTCGGCGATGACCGCGGGCTGGTTGACGAAGTTGGCGATGCCTTCTAGCTGCTGCTTCTTAATGCGGGCAAAATCGGCCGCGTCGAAACGCGGGTGCAACAGGCGCTGGTTGAGCAGGGCCATGGTGGCAGGCAGGTTCTTGGTCAGGCTCTGCACGTACACAGTGGTTTCGTTGTCGCCGGCGTTCACCGAAATGTTCGAACCCAGCTTGTCGAGTTCGGCCGAGAACTGTTCGCCGGTGTATTTCTCCGAGCCCTCGTTCAGCATGCTGGCCGTGAGTTGGGCAATACCAGCCTTGGCGGGCATGGCCTGCTCGAGGCGATGACCACCGCGGATGGTCAGGCGCATCGTAACGGCCGGAATCTCGGTGTTCTTCGTGCCCACTACTTTCAAGCCATTCGGCAGGGTTTCCTGGTACAGAGCAGGCACTTTCACCACGGGGTTGGTACCAGCAGCAGGCTGCTTGCTACGGTCGAAGGTGTCAGTGGCCTTGCTGTATTTCAGGCCGGCATAGCCGTAATCGGGCGCTTTGTAGCCCGATTTGTCGATTGTGTAATTGTCGGGCTTGGCAGCGGCCACACCGCCGGTTTTGGGCAACACGCTCAGGATAACGGCTTTTTTGCCCTTCACGTACTTATCGTACACGCGCTGCACGTCGGCTTTGGTGAGGGCGCGCAGCTCCTTTAGGTAGACGGTGAGGTAGTTAGGATTGTTGAAGTAGGTTTGGTAGGCGGCGAGCTGGCTCACCTTGCCCTGCACGCTGGCCAAGCTGTTGATAATTTGGGCCTCGTTCTGGGCCTTGAAGCGCTGCACATCGTCGTCGGTGACGCCTTTCTTTTCAAACTCCTTCAGGGTGTTACGGATGATAACTTCCGTGCTGTCGAGGGTTTTGCCGGGGAAGGGCAGGGCCACGAAATCGAGGAAGCCGCCGAGCTCCGAATTCTGCTGGTAGGCCTGGGCCTGCACGGTCTTCTGGTTTTTCACCAGGTTTTTGTAGAGCAGCGAAGTCTTGCCGCTGCCGATGATGTCGGCCAGCGCGTCGAGGGCGTAGGCGTCGGGGTGGCCGTTGGGCACCGTCGGAAACACCATTTGCAGCATCGGGAAACGCACGTTGTCGGTGTAGCTCACGTAGCGGTCGGCGGTGAGCACGGGCGCGGGCAGCTTCTGCACCGGCACCGAAGGGCCACGCTTGATGGAGCCGAAATACTTCTCGGCCAGCTTTACCACTTCGGCCGGCTTCACGTCGCCGCCTACAGTCAGGGTCGCGTTGTTGGGGCCATACCAGCGCAGGAAAAAGTTCTTCAGGTCGTCTACGTTCGAGCGGTCGAGGTCCTCCAGATAGCCGATGGTTAGCCAGGAGTAGGGGTGGCCGTAGGGGTACAGCGTTTTCGAGATGTACTCGCTAGCCAGGCCGTAGGGGCGGTTGTCGTAGTTCTGGCCGCGCTCGTTCTTCACGGTCGAGCGCTGGATTTCGAATTTCTTCTGGCTCACAGCGTCCAGCAGGAAGCCCATGCGGTCGGCTTCCAGCCACAGGCCGGTTTCAAGCTGGTTGCTGGGCAGCGTCTCGAAGTAATTGGTGCGGTCCTGGTTGGTCGAGCCGTTCAGGGTGCCACCGGCGGCCGTCACCAGCTTGAAGTGCTGCTGGTCGCCCACGTGGTCGGAACCCTGGAACATCATGTGCTCAAAAAAGTGGGCAAAGCCCGACTTGCCAATCTGCTCGCGGGCCGAGCCCACGTGGTAAGTCACGTCGACGTGCACCAGCGGGTCGGAATGGTCTTCGGCTACCACGAGCGTGAGGCCGTTGGGCAGCACGTACTTCTCGTAGGGAATCGAAACCTGGCCGGGTTGCTTGGTCACTTTCTCGACGAGCTTGGTGCCGCCGGGCGTGGTCATCAGGGCCGTTTTGGCAGCTGGAGCTTTGGTTGCAGGCTTTTTCTGCTGGCCAAAGCTGGCCGTTGTAATTAAGGCTAAGCCTAAGGTTGAAAGAAAACGAAGGTTCATTCTTGGAGAAAAAGATGAAGGAATGGGAACTGAGCGTGGTAAATCAAGCTGCAACTTACGGCAATCAGCGCAACTATTAGTTGAAAAGCGCGGTGTGGTTGAGCTTGCGCAGCAAGGTCAAGAAGTATATCGGGCAGGTTGCGTCGAAATTACGCTGCTATCGGATGAATTTTTTTGCACACAAAAAAAGCCGCAGAGAAATTAACCCTGCGGCTTTTTGAGCGGAATCCGCAATAAAAAGCCTACTTACGAATAAGTGCGCCGGCCTGCTTCTCGAATTGCTGAATCAGCTTCTGCATCACCTGGTCGATGGCCTGCTCACTGAGCGTCTGGCTGAAATCCTGCAGGGTGAAACTTACGGAGTATGATTTTTTGCCCGCGCCCAGGTTCTCGCCGGCGTACACGTCGAACACGTTGATGCTTTGCAACAGCTTCTTCTCGGTGCGGCGGGCAATCTGCTGAAGCTGGTCAAACGTCACGGTCGAGTCCACCACGATGCTCAAGTCGCGGCGTACTTCCGGGAATTTTGAGAGTTCGCGGGCCACCAGTGTGGGCTTGTATTTCTTGCTCAGCGCGTCCCAATCCAATTCCGCGTACCACACTGGCTGTGTCACATCGAGCCGCTTCAGCACCGAGGCTGCCACTGCCCCGAGCTGCGCCACCGGTTGGTTGTGCACGAGTAGCGCGAGGCCGCCCGCCAGGTACTCGTGCTGTACTGGCTGCGAAGCCGCGCCGCCGAAGCCCAAAGCCGCCAGCACCTGCTGCACCGCGCCGGCCAAATCGTGGAACGCGGCCTTCTCCGACTTTTGCTGCCAGGTTTCGCCGTCAGCATTGCCCGTCAGGTACAGCACCAGCTTGTTCTTCTCCAGGTACTTGCCGTTCTCGTTTTGCGAATAGGTTTTGCCGAACTCATACAGCTTCAAGTCGCGCTGGCGGCGGTTGATGTTGTGCCGGATGGTCTCCAAGCCCGAGTGCAGCATCGTGGGCCGCATCACGTTTAACTCAACACTGTTGTAATTGAGAATGCGCACCAGGGCATTGTTCGCCTCACCCTCTTTCTCGAAATACAGGGAGTTGGTGAGCGAGTTGGTCAGAATCTCCGAATAGCCCTGCCCGCTGAGCAGCGAGGCGATTTTCACGCGCGTTACTTCCGGGTCGGGATTCGGGAATTTGGCCAGGAAGGAAGCCGAGTTGTTGGGCCGCAGGGCCACATTGTTGTAGCCGTAGATGCGCAGGATTTCCTCAATCACGTCGGCTTCGCGGGTTACGTCCACTTTGTGGGGCGGCACGGTCAGCGTCCAGGTATCCTGGTCGCCAGCGTCGGGATTTGCTTCGGTGATTTCGATGTCCAAGTCCGTCAAAATCTGACGGATGCGCTCGGGCGCGATGTATTGGCCTACCAACCGCTCCACGCGGGGTAGGCGCAGGCGCACGGTGGCCGGCTGTACGGGTGCAGGGTACTCGTCTACAATAGGCGCAGCCACGGTAGCTCCTGCTACTTCCTGGAGCAGCAGCGCCGCGCGCTTAAGGGCTACCAGCACCATATTCGGGTCGGTGCCGCGCTCGAAGCGGAACGAAGCATCGGTTTTTAGCTGATGCGTTTGGGAGGTGCGGCGCACCGCGGCCGGGCCAAAGTAGGCGCTTTCCAGGAACACGCGGCTGGTGCTTTCGCTCACGCCCGACGTTTTGCCGCCGAACACGCCCGCCAGCGCCATTGGCGCACCGTTGGCGTCGGCAATTACCAAGTCTTCGCCTTTCAGACTACGCTCAGTGCCATCCAGCGTCACGAACTTCTCGCCGGCTTCGGCGCGCTTTACGCGAATCTGGCCGCCAGTAATCTGGTCGGCATCGAAGGCGTGCAGGGGCTGGCCCAACTCGTGCAGCACGAAGTTGGTCACGTCCACCACGTTGTTGATGGGGCTCAGGCCAATGCTGCGCAGGCGGCGCTGCAGCCACTCCGGCGACGGTCCAACCTGCACATTCTCGAGTAGCAAACCAGCGTAGCGCGGGCTCGCCTCAACATCTTCAATGGTGACCTTGATGTTATTCGCAATCGACTCCGGCGCCGCGAAGCCGCTCACATCGGGCAAATGGCAGGGCTGGCGCAGCAGGGCGCGCAGCTCCCGGGCCACGCCGTAGTGCGAGGCGGCATCGGCCCGGTTGGGCGTGAGGCCAATTTCGTAGACTGTATCCGAGCCCAGGCCAAAGTAGTCGGCGGCGGGCGTGCCGTTGGGCAGCTCGGTGGTCAGCACCATAATGCCGGCGTGCGACTGGCCCAGGCCGATTTCGTCCTCGGCACAAATCATGCCCTCGGAGGCCGCCCCGCGGATTTTGCTTTTCTTGATTTTGAACGGTTCGCCCTGCACGGGGTGCAGCATGGCACCTTCCAGCGCCACCACTACACGCTGGCCGGCGGCCACGTTGGGCGCGCCGCACACAATCTGGCGGGGCGTGTCGTCGCCCACATCCACAGTAGTCAGGCTGAGCTTGTCGGCATCGGGGTGACGCTCGCAGGTGAGCACGGTGCCCAGCACCACGCCACGTAGCCCGCCGGGAATGCTCTCCAGCTCTTCGGCGCTTTCCACTTCCAGGCCCGAGCCGGTGAGCAGGGCGCCAATTTCGGCAGCAGGTTTATCGGTCGGAATGAGGGTTTTAAGCCAGTCGAGGGAAATGCGCATTGCTAGTTGTCGGTTATTAGTTGTCCGTTATCAGGCCGTTGACGACCGGACAAAGGTACGGCGGTGCCGAAAGACCAAATTGATGGGTTTTCGGAGTTTGGGGAAAGGACCTGAAAAAGCCCATCCGGCGGACCGAATGGGCTTTTTTGCCAGAACGATGTAGAGACGCGACCCTTCGCGTCTCCGCGTCTGAGCGGTGCGAGCGCCGAGACGCGAAGGGTCGCGTCTCTACAGACCTGTTAAACGAGCAATTACTTGCCCAGCTTCTTCTTCAAGTTCTCGTCCAGCGCTTCCAGGAATTCCTCAGTGTAGAGGTAGTCGCGGCCGTGCTCTACCTTGTTGCCGTGGATGCAGACGGCCAAATCCTTGGTCATTTTGCCGCTTTCTACGGTTTCAACGCAAACGGCTTCCAGCGCGTGGCAGAAGTCGATGAGCTCCTGGTTGCCGTCGAGCTTGCCGCGGAACTCCAAGCCACGCGTCCAGGCGAAGATACTGGCGATGGGGTTGGTCGAAGTCGGCTTGCCCTTTTGGTGCTCGCGGTAGTGGCGCGTCACGGTGCCGTGGGCGGCTTCTGCTTCCATCACGGTGCCGTCGGGCGTCACCAGCACGGAGGTCATCAGGCCGAGCGAGCCGAAACCCTGGGCCACGGTGTCGCTCTGCACGTCGCCGTCGTAGTTTTTGCAGGCCCACACGAAGTTGCCGTTCCATTTCAGGGCCGAGGCCACCATGTCGTCAATCAGACGGTGCTCGTAGGTGATGCCAGCTTCCTTGAACTTGGCCAGGTAATCGGCTTCGTAAATCTCCTGGAAGATGTCCTTGAAGCGGCCATCGTACTTCTTCAGGATGGTGTTTTTGGTGCTCAGGTACAGCGGCCAGCCTTTGCTCAGGGCTTGGTTGAAGCAGGCATGCGCGAAGCCACGAATCGACTCGTCGGTGTTGTACATGGCCAGCGCCACGCCGTCGCTCTTGAAGTTGTACACCTCGAACGACTGCGTTTCGCCGCCGTCTTCGGGCTGGAAGGTGATGGTGAGCTTGCCCTTGCCTTTGGTCACGAAGTCGGTGGCGCGGTACTGGTCGCCAAACGCGTGGCGGCCGATGCAAATCGGGCCCGTCCAGTTGGGCACGAGGCGGGGCACGTTGCTCATCACAATAGGCTCACGGAACACGGTGCCGTCCAGGATGTTGCGGATGGTGCCGTTGGGCGATTTCCACATCTGCTTCAGGCCGAACTCTACCACGCGCTCCTCGTCGGGGGTGATGGTGGCGCACTTGATGCCCACGCCGTACTGCTTGATGGCGTTGGCCGAATCAATAGTCACCTGGTCGTTGGTCTCGTCGCGGTGCTCGATGCCGAGGTCGTAGTACTTGATATCGAGCTCCAGGTAGGGCAGAATCAGTTTGTCCTTGATAAACTTCCAGATGATGCGCGTCATCTCATCGCCGTCGAGTTCTACTACCGGATTGGCTACTTTAATTTTAGACATTGCAATGGGTTTAGGGAGAAGGTGTTGCGACTCAGCATCGAAATAAACGAGGCTTTAGCGGGGGGTAAATATAAAAGCCAACGCCGGGCTTTGGTTTAGCTACTGTTAGGAGCCTTACCGCAAAGGCCTTGGGTATGCAAAAGGGGCACCTGCCTTCCGAGGTCCTATTGGCGGCGAGGCAACAGCCCACCCAGTGGCTCACAACCAGACCAGGAATCAAGGGAAGCAGAAAGCGGCTACAGGCACCAGCACGACGCCTGTGCGCACGAACTCCCAACGGGGAAGCAGCAAATATTTTACGGTAGTTTTGATGGCTTTATTGCCCGTCCGGCCGCATTCAATACTACCTTATGAAATTATCGGTTGTCATTCCCATCTACAACGAGGAAGCCAGCTTGCCGTCGCTGTACGCTAGGCTAACCAGCGTCGTGCAAGGCATGCAACTGCCCTACGAGCTGGTCTTCGTCAACGATGGCTCGATGGACCGGTCGTTTGCGCTGCTGCTGGACCTGGCCGCTGCCGATGAGCACGTGCGCTATATCGACCTGAGCCGCAATTTCGGCCACCAGATTGCCGTAAGCGCGGGGTTAGATGCCGTGAGCGGTAGCGCCGTGGTCATCATTGATGCCGACTTGCAGGACCCGCCCGAGCTCATTCCCGAGCTATACCAAAAAATGCAGGAGGGCTACGAAGTCGTGTACGCCAAGCGCCGCTCCCGGCAGGGCGAGAACGCGGCCAAAAAGCTCACCGCCCGGCTCTTCTATCGGCTGCTGACGCGGATAACGCACATTTCTATTCCTGTAGATACCGGCGACTTTCGCATCATCTCGCGCAAAGTGGTGGACGGCCTGAAGCGGATGCCCGAGCAGAATAAGTTTTTGCGGGGCCAGGTTTCCTGGATTGGTTACCGGCAAACCTTCGTCGAATACGACCGGGCCGAGCGGGCGGGCGGCGAAACCGGCTACACCTACCGCAAAATGATTCGCCTGGCGCTGGATGGCATCACCGCCTTTTCCGATGCGCCTCTGAAAGCGGCAACTCTGGGAGGTTTCGCCGTGTCGGGCATTGCCTTTTTGGTGATGCTGTACACCTTGTATTCCAAGTACATCACGCACGACTACGAGCCCGGCTGGCCTTCGCTCATGATTAGTATCCTGTTTCTGGGCGGGGTGCAGCTCATCTCGGTCGGCATTATCGGCGAATACATTGCCCGACTGTCGGTCAACGTTCGGAACCGGCCTTTGTACATGGTTGCCCAAACCAATATTCCCTCTTGAAAAAGCCTGTTCAGGATTTGCTCCGGCCCTGGGTGCTGGCGCAGTGGTGGTGGCTGGCTCTGGTGCCGGTGGCGTGGTTCAGTTTATTCTGGCGGCTGGGAGCGCAGCCTTTGCAAAACTGGGATGAAGCGCGCTTGGCAGTGAATGCCGCAGAAATGCTTCGGCGCCACGACTGGCTGGTGACGCACTACCGCGGCCAGCCCGATTTATGGAACACGAAGCCCCCCTTGCTCATCTGGCTGCAAGCGCTGAGCCTGAATGCCTTCGGCTATTCGGAGTGGGCCTTCCGTTTGCCCACCGCTTTGGCCGCGCTGGCGCTCACGGGGCTGGTGGCGGCGTTTGCCCGGCGGTGGTTGGGCGGGCCGCTGGCCGGCTTGCTGGCCGGCCTGGCCTTGCTAACCAGTAAAGGATTTGTAACGCAGCACGTGGCCCGCTCCGGCGATTACGAGGCGCTGCTGCTGCTCTTCACCACGGCCCAACTGCTGGCAGGCTTTGCCTGGCTCCAGACGCGCCGACCCGGCTACGTGGTGCTGCTGGGCATAGCCGTGGGTCTGGCGGTGCTCACCAAGAGTGTCGCGGGCCTATTCCTGCTGCCGGGCCTCGCCATCGAGATTACCCGGCGCGGCCGGTTGCTGCCGCTGCTGCGGCTGCCCGCTACCTGGCTGGCCGTCGGGCTGGCGCTCGGTATTCCGGCCCTGTGGTACGGTCTGCGCGAACACGTCGCCCCGGGCTACCTGCACGCCGTGTGGGAAAATGAACTCGGAGGCCGCATGCTGGGCAGTCTGGAGCAGCATGCGTCTCCCTGGTACTGGTACCTCACCAGCTTCGTCACGCAGCAGTTTCTGCTCTGGACGCCCTGGGTGCTACTCTCATGCTGGGCGTTGGCGCGTCGGCCGTTTCGGCGGCCAGCCCACCGCTTCCTGACGGCTGCCCTGTGGTCGAGTGGCATCTTTATGCTGGTCATCAGCGCGGCGAGTACCAAGCTGGCCTGGTACGATGCGCCGCTGTACCCCTTGCTGGCGCTGGTAATCGGAGGTGGGCTCACGGTGCTGGCCCGGCGGGTAGCGGCCAGGCACGTAGCCGCTGCGGCAACCTGGCGCAGCCTGTTTTTGGTAGCACTGGCCGTGGTTCCTTCGCTAATTGCCGTGCAGCGCCGCCTGGGCAAAGAACATAGCCGGCGTTATGAAGAAGCCGCGTTGACCTACGGGCGGTTTTTGCACGATGCTAACGCCACAGCCGGTGGCAATAGCCACTTCATTGCCTTGCACCACAGCATCTCACCTTCGACGCAGACCTACAACGCGCCACTTGAGTTTTACGCCCTGGCCTTCGAGCACGACCACCCGGGCAACACCATGGAAGTGCGTTATGCGCCCGCCCAGTTGCCTGTCGGGCACGTCGTGCTGGTGTGCGGTGCGGCCGCGCAACAGCTGCTTGCTGCACACTACCGCACGCGCACCTTATATGCTGCCGACTCTTGCCAAACAGTGCAGGTGCTGGCCCCGCGTTAGGGATTATGAATGTCCCTGCCAAAAAGCTGGCACCGTGTTTCGTGGCCATTTGTAAAGGGTTCGAATCGGCTTCAGCTTAGTCGTGAAACGACTTCTCGCCCGCCGCTATGGTTACTTTGAGGCGGTTATCGGCTGGCGGTACCGGGCAGCTGTACGCGTTGTTGTAGGCGCAGTAGGGGTTGTAGGCGCGGTTAAAATCCAGTTGTACTTCCGACTCGTTTAGCTTGGGAATGGGGGCGTCGAGGTAGCGGCCACCGCCGTAGGTTTCGTGCCCGTTGGTGAGGTCGGTGAACGGAATAAACAGGGTTGAGTCGCGGCCGTTGGCTTTCAGATAAAGCTGCAGTTGCTGCGGCGCGTTATCAATGTTGAATTTGACTGAGCCCCATTTCAGGTATTTTTCGGCTTTGTTGTCGGTCGTTTGCAGCAGGGTGGTGTCAGGGTTTTTGTTGCGGGAAATATCGGCGTGCGGAATAAAGGCCTGGTCGCCGGGGTAATATTTTAGGCTATCGAATTGCGCCTTTTGCGCGGTTTCAAGGGGCGATTCCTCGCTTTGCCGGAAAGACTGGTTTTTATCGCGGCGGAATTTATTAAGCTGTGCCAAATAAGCGCTGGCACTGGGTTTGGAATCGCTGAGCGAGTAATAGATAATGCCAATTATCGCAACAGCGAGGGCTATTTTTTTAATCATTAAGTTGTGTGTAAATTAAATTTAGAACTTCATGCTGAGCGCAGCCAAAGCATCTTGCTTCTTCGTTTATTAATTGAATTAGTAGTGGCACGCGAGATGCTTCGGCTCCGCTCAGCATGACGTTTCAACGGCACACATAAGAATTACAGCATCCCCTCATCGGCAAAGCTGTAATAGCTCGACTCAGTAAAAATGAGGTGGTCTAAAATCGGCAAGTCCAGAAAATTGCCGGCCTCCTTTAACTTCTTGGTGAGCTGAATATCGGCCGCGCTGGGGTTGCGGTTGCCGCTGGGGTGGTTGTGCACCAAAATAATGCTGCTGGCCAGCTGCTCCAGTGCTTCCTTGAAAATCATTTTCGGGTCGGCCACGGTGCCGGCCACGCCGCCGCGGCTGATGGCAGTTTTGCGCATCACTACATTGGCCCGATTCAGGAGGATAACCCAGAATTCTTCGTGCGGTAAATCCATCAAATCAGGGCGAATCAAATTATAGATGTCGCGTGAGTTGGTGATGGTGGTGCGTGGCGCAGCGTCGGCTTCCTTGCGGCGGCGGCCCAGCTCCAGCGCAGCCACCACGGTAATTGCCTTGGCCTCGCCGATGCCGGGATGGCGGCAAAGCTGCTTCACGCTTTCGCGGGCCAGGGCGTTGAGGTCGTTGCCGACACCTTGCAGCATGAGCTTGCCCACATCTACAGCCGTGAGCTTGGTGGTGCCTGAGCCGATGAGAATGGCCAGCAGCTCGGCATCGGAAAGCGCGGCGCGGCCTTTGGCCAACAGCTTTTCGCGGGGGCGGTCGTCTTCGGCCCAGCTCTTAATGCCGGTGGTAGCGGGAGTAGGGTAGGAGGGTTGCGGGGCGTCGGGTTTGGGCAGCAGGCCAGGGTTTTCCATGCAGGGCAGCGGTGGTAGACGTAAAAAGTGCATTAAATGTAAAGCAAAAGGTGCTCGGGTGCGTTTAAGCTTCGCAGCCGCCAGCGCACCAATGCGCGGTGGTCTTATCCGCTTCTGGTTCGATATGCGAAATCCGATGGTTTTATGGTTGGTGCTGGCCGCGATTGTGCTGGCCGAATATTATGGGTATCAGGCCGTGCGCACGGCCACGCAGCATTGGGCACCCGGCGCGCGGCGCGGGGTAGCGGCAGGGTACTGGGTGCTCACGGTGGTCGTATGGGGCGTGGCCTTTTGGGCCGGCAATACCCGCCAGACCGGTAATACCGTTCTCAAAAGCTACCTCATGAGCCTGCCGCTGCTGTTGCTGGCCGGCAAACTGTTCATGCTACTGCCGCTGCTCCTCGAGGACCTGGTGCGCCTGGGCCGCTGGGCCGTAGGCAATAGCACCCGGCCCAGCGGCACCGAAGCCGTGGCCATTCCGCGCAGCGAGTTTCTGGCCAAATTTGCGCTGGTGCTGGGTGCTATTCCGGCTGTAGGGTTGCTCTGGGGCATGCTCAAGGGCGGCACCGACTACACCGTGCGGCGCGTCACGCTGAAATTTCCCAACCTGCCACCGGCCTTCGATGGCTTCAAAGTGCTGCAGATTTCGGACCTGCACACCGGCAGTTTCAACTCGACTGAGCCGCTGCAACGCGCCGTGGCCATGATAAACCAACAGGGCGCGGATTTGATTCTGATGACCGGCGACCTGGTGAACAACCGCGCTACCGAGGTCGAGCCGCATATTCCGGCCCTGCAGGGCATCAAGTCGGAGCTGCCCATTTTCTCCAGCCTCGGCAACCACGACTACGGCGACTACGTGGCCTGGGAAAACCCCGCCGCCAAGCGCGCCAACTTGGAGCGGCTGATGCAGAACCACGCCAAAATCGGCTGGACGCTGCTCAACGACACCAGCCACACCATCGAGCGCAACGGCGACAAAATCTCGGTGCTCGGGGTGCAGAATTGGAGCAGCCACGCCAACTTCCCCAAGCACGGCAACCTGCCACAGGCCCACGCCGCCAGCGGCGACGCCCCCTTCAAAGTTCTACTCTCGCACGACCCTTCGCACTGGGAGGCGCAGGTGCTCAAGTACCCCGACATCGACCTGACACTGAGCGGGCACACCCACGGCATGCAGTTTGGCGTGAACCTGCCCTTCATGAAATGGAGCCCCGTGCAGTACGTGTATAAGCAGTGGGCCGGCCTGTACGAGCAGGGCCGCCAGAAGCTGTACGTGAACGTGGGCCTGGGCTTTTTGGGCTACCCGGGCCGCGTGGGTTTCCTGCCCGAAATCACCGTGTTCGAACTGCGGCGTGCCTAAAAATCAGGCGGCGCTATATGGTTGAGGTAACATCTTTCGGAAGGTTGCCGTAAAGCGCCCCCAAACCCGTTTGGGTTGTTTGTATCACCCCCTCCCTAAGTCATGAAAAATTCCCTGTTGATTCTCGCTGGCGCTGCTGCGCTGTCCCTGGCTTCCTGCTCGCAGGAAAAAACCACTGAGGTAGCCACGACCGATGGCGCTGCTGGCACCACCACCACGACTACTACAACCACTACTAGCGCCCCAATGTCGGAGGCTGACATTCAGGCCCGCGCCCAGCGCATTGCCGATAAAATGGCGGCTAACATGAAAATCACGGACGAGGCGATGAAAACCAAAATTCGCACCGTGTACGTGAACCGTTACAACCGCATGAACGAAATGCGCACCAAGTACGGCACCGACACCACCGGCATGGCAGTTGCCATGCGCGAGTCGAACATGAGCACCGATACCGAGTTCAAAACGGTATTCACCGACCCCACCCAGTACCAGGCCTACGAGTCGAGCCGCACCACGTACTACGACGAAGACAACGCGCCGATGGATAACATGTCGTCGGACATGAGCAACTCTTCCTCGGACATGAGCAACTCTTCTTCGGACATGAGCGGCAGCAAGATGTCGGCTGACGGTGGCAAAATGAAGGTGAAAGCCGATGGCGACATCAAAATCAAAGACGCCGATGGCAACAAAATGAAAATCGACGGCGACGACGGGACGATTAAATCGAAGCCTGCTGAAGGCGAAAAAACCAAAATCAAATAGTGCCAGGCTACTTCGGTAGCCCCACTTTTAGCCCGCGCCTGCAACGGCGCGGGCTTTTTTTGGCTCAGGGGGTTGCTACTTTGTGGTAGAGTTGAGTTGCTTTTCGAATGAAGCCTGAGGTATTGCGTTGTGTAGGTGCGATTTGGTCTAAAATGGGCCAGGCTCTGGGGCCATTGGCGGTGCTGTGCCTGCTGGCCGGAACCGCCTGGGGCCAGCCCGAGCCCGTGCGGGTGAGCGGCAGCGTGGCCGAGGCCCGCACGCGCCTGCCCGTGCCGGGCGCTACGGTGCAGGTGCAGCGCACCCGGCGCGGCGTCGTCACGAGCACCACTGGCGAATTCAGCATTGATGCGCTGCCGACCGACACGGTTTTGTTTCGGGCGCTGGGCTTCAAAACGCAGCGGCTGCCACTGGGCGGCACGGGCCTCACGCAACTCGTCGTGCGGATTCAGCTGGTGCGCGACAGCGTGCGCCTGGGCAATGTGCAGGTGGTGAGCGACCGGCCCGACCGCGCCATTATCAACCGGGCACTGCGCAACATCAAGCGGCCCGCCCCGCCGGTAGTAAGCGGCGCCAAGCGCCCGCCCAAACCCAAACCGCTGTTTGCCGTCGACTCCACCGCGCCCAAGGCCCCCATCCCTACCATTGCCAGTCCCGTAAGCTTCATCTACGACCAGTTGTCGCGCGAGGGCAAGCAGCGCCGCAAAATGGAGGAAATCGAAGCCGAGCAGAAAGCCGCCAAGGTTCGCAAGGCACGGGCCGAATACAACAAGGCGTTTCGGGATAACCGCGGCTACGAACCGTAAACGCAGTTTTTAGTTGTTAGCCATTAGTTGTCGGTCGTTAGTGAGCAACCGCCAGTTATCAGAGAATAACAACTGACAACTGCTAATTGACAACTACTCCCTGATAACTGTTCATTGTTTATCCGCGTAAGCCCGGAGTATGAAAATCGGATATCCCTGTGTGAATGCAGCCATGGACTGCAGCTCCAGCACGACCTTCCGCCTGGCTTCGTATTCTGATGAGCGGGTGGCCACGGCCGTGGCCGACAACGTGGCCTGCCTGCGCCGCATGCTGGAATGGAACGTGGCCCATGGCCTGCTCTTTTTCCGGATTGGGTCCAGCATTGTGCCCTTTGGTTCGCACCCGGTGAACACCTTTCCGTGGCAAACGCATTTCGCGGCAGAGTTTCGGGCCATTGGCGACTACATCAAGGCCAATAACCTGCGGGTGAGCTTCCACCCCGACCAGTTCGTGGTGCTGAACTCGCCCAGTGCCGACATTGTGCAACGCAGCATTCAGGAGCTGGTGTATCAGGGCTCGATGCTGGATTTGATGGGGCTGGATGGCACGGCCAAGCTGCAGATTCACGTGGGCGGGCTGTATGGCGACCGGGAACTGGCCATCAGCCGGTTTGCGCAGGTGTATGCTACACTGCCCGTTGCCGTGCAGGCCCGCCTGGTGGTGGAAAACGACGACCGGCTGTTCTCGTTGCGCGACTGCTTGGAGGTGCACGAACTCACGGGCGTGCCCATTCTCTTCGACAACTTCCACCACGAGTGCCTCAACCACGGCGAGCCCATGCCCGAGGCCCTGCGCCTGGCCGCCGGCACCTGGGACCCCGTGGCCGACGGCGTGCCCATGATGGACTACAGCTCGCAGGCCCTGGGCGAGCGCAAAGGCAAGCACACCGATGACCTCGTGGACGACCTGTTCGCCGCTTTTCTGGATAACCTGCACGGACTGGATTTTGACATCATGCTCGAAATCAAAAACAAGGAGGCCAGTGCCCTGCGCGCCGTTGCCCAATTGCGCGGGCGTGGCCTAAGCCCTGCGGCTCCCAACGTTCCCAGCCCGCCCCTAACGCTGCCCGCCGACCCCAATGCGCCTGCCAAAGCCAAGCGGCCCAAGCAAGCAGCAAAAACGTAGCAACCGCTCGCTGCTTTCTTACCTACTCACCTCACTTTTTCATTGCCTCTCATGTCCTCCGACCACCTTCTCGCCACCGTCAGCGCCCTCAAAAATGGCCTCACCAGCCTGCCCCTGGGCTCGGCCATGGACAACACCGAAACCTGGCAGCAGCAGTTTCTGCAAAGCGGCCTGCCCGGTCTGCAAGACATTGCCCGCGAAATCGGTAACCTGCAGTCGCTGCTCACGGGCGGCGTGCTAAGCGCCCGCGCCATTGGCAACTCGCTCAGCATGCTCGGCGACCAAACCAGCCAGGCCAGCGCCCAAGCCCCCGCCGACATCAAAAAGCCTCTCCTGGAGCTGGCCGACCTATTGCGCCGCCACGGCAGCGACCTGCTGGCTCACGCCGAAAAATCGAAGAAATAGCTCGATAGTACGGCATTGCCGTAACGCAAACAGGCGCTTGCCCCATGGGGTAAGCGCCTGTTTGCGTTACGGCAAAAGTGGTTGCTAGTTAGGCCGCACGTTGCTGCTGTTGCTCTTGCGCGAGCGGCTGGGCACGATGTCAGTGGATTGGCGCGGCCGGCGGTCGCGGATTATGGGCTGCTCGCGCACGTCGGGCACGGTGTTGGGCGACGTTTCGGGCGTGGCCGCCGGCGAAAAACCCCGGTCATCGAGCTGGCGGCTGGGCTGCGCGTCGCGGTTGGTGGGCGTACGCTGCACATCGGGTGGGCCCTGAATGGTGCTTTGGTTGAGGGCCGGGTTTACGGGCGGAATGGTGGTCTGGCCCTGGCTGCCCCCGCGCACGGGAGCTGTAGGGTCGAACGGAATGGTTTGAGCCTGGGCAGTGGCGGCGAAGAGCAGCCCGGCGAGGAGCAGGGAATAGTTCATGGCAGGGAAAGTAAGGGGAATAAAAAAGCCGGCCGCTTCAGAGTAAACAGCCGGCTTGCTATTTATACGCATTTGAGCGACAAATAGTTAGTTCATAGGCTTTGCTTTCGTTTTGCTTTTGCCTTTGGTCATATTGCCTTTGGTTTTCGTGCGGCGGTCGGTCGAGCTACTGCGGGTACGCATGGTGCCATCGGTGCTTTGCATGGTTCCGTCGCGCATCGTGCCGTCGCGCATTGTACCGTCGGTATTGCGCATCGTGCCGGTGCCGTTAGTGGTGCCAGGAGTGGTCTGCATCGTGCCGGTACCAGGATTAGTCTGCATTGTACCGGTGCCGTTGGTGGTGCCGGGAGTGGTCTGCATTGTGCCGCCATTGGTAGGGGGCGTTTGCATGTTGCCCGGGGTGGTTTGGGCAAAAGCGGCAGTATTTAGGCCAATAGCGAATGCAAGGGCGAGAGTGGTTTTGAAAGTTTTCATGAGAGTGAAGAAGAAAGGAAAGGGGTAAGATGGGCGTGGCCAAAAAGCCATTACGTAAGAGCATTGTACGCAAGCAAGCAGGAGCGAAGCCACAGAAAGCCGAAATTTTATTTTAATAAATGATTTAAGCTCAGCTGTTTAACTATTGATAAGCGCTAGAATTAGATACTTGATTCTACTGTGAAAAAGCTGCTTTGCGACCTTGCGAAAAAATATTCGGCAGCCGCTGTAACGATTGGTGACCCGCCGGGTACTCCCTGCATTCCAACCCCTAATCCCCTCCCGTGGAGCCCACGAGCGACGAAGCATTAATGACGGCCGTGCGGGCCGACAATCTCGACCAGCTGGTTCCGCTGTTCGAGCGCTACCACGGGCCCTTGTTCAATTACCTCACCCGCCTCACCAACGACCGCGAAACCGGCGAAGACCTGACTCAAACCGTGTTCGAGCGCATTCTGAAGTACCGCAGCAGCTACCAGCCCTCCCAGCCCTTCAAAGCCTGGGTGTACCAGATGGCCCGCAACGTGCACGCTGACCACTGGCACCGCCTGCAAAAACAGCGCACCGACGATGTGGACGAAGTAGAGCGCACCGGCGGCCTACGCATCGCGGCCTTCAGCCAGCAACGCACCAGCAGCAGCCACGACGACTTGCACGAAGCCCTCGGCTTACTGCCCGCCCCGCAGCGCGAGATTCTGGTGCTGCACCGCTTCCAGGGTTTCAGCTACGACGAAATCGGCCAGTTGCTGAGTTGCACCGCCGAAGCCGCCCGCGTGAAAGCCCACCGCGCCTTGCAGGCACTGCGCAAAATTTATTTCGCCTAAATAAATAACGGGTTTCTATTAGTTGATAATTAAAAATAAGCCAATTATAAATTTAAAAATAAGCTTAATACACACCGCTAATTACTATTCCATTCTCAATAACTGCTGTTAACTACCCGCTATTAACCAACCCATGAAGACGACCGAATTTTCTGCCTGTTCCGACCTAGAAGCCCTGCTGCCGGCTTACGCCGAGGGCGGACTACTGCCTGCCGAAACCGAGCAGGTTGCTACCCACCTGCCGGGCTGCCCGGCCTGCCAGCAACAGCTACGCGAGTTGCGCGCCCTATCGGCCGACCTCGACGCGGCTTTGCCCGAAGTACCCGGTACGGCCCTCCGCGCCAGTTTCATGGCCATGCTTGAGGAGCAAAAGCAGCAACTGAAATCGGAAATACTTGCTGCGCCGGCTTCTGTGACCGCGCCGCTGGCAGAGCTGACCACGGCGAAAGTCGTTTTGATGTGGCCCACGGCGCTGGCCAGCAACTGGGTGCGCATCGCGGCTAGCATTGTGCTGGTAGCGGCCGGCGTTTTTCTGGGCCGGCAGCTGCCCTGGGCTGGCCAGACTGGTAATACGGTAGCCACTACTCCAACCAGCCAGCCTGCCCCCGCCACCCTGGCGGCGGCCCTGAGCGGCGACAGCGGCCACGCCATCTCGGCCAGCAACCGCATTGCCCTGGTAACCAATTCTACCAAAACCAGCACGCCCGACGATGCCACGGTGCAGGTGCTGCTCAACACGCTCAACTTCGATGCCAACCCCAACGTGCGCTTAGCCGCCTGCGAAGCCCTCTACCGCCTGCGCGATGCCCCTGGCGTGCGCGAAGGCTTGGCCAACTCGCTCCCTGTTCAAACCGACCCGAACGTGCAGATTGCACTGATTGACATGGTGGTATCGCTGCGGGTGCACCGCGCCGTGCCCCAACTGCAGCGCCTCGCCAAGCGTCCCGATGCCCTGCCCGTGGTGCGGGCCCAGGCCGAGGCCGGCATTGGCAAACTGATTTAGCCTTCTTTTTCTCACCCGCCTGCGCTGGCGAAGCCGGCTCGCAGCGCATTGGCAGGACATCATTTCACATGCATCAATTTTTTACTCATGAATAAGCTCTTTTTATTGACGCTGACGGGCCTGCTGCTCGCGGTGCCGGGCTACGCCCAGGAATTTAAAACCCGCCTCACCAGCAAATCCCCGAAAATCATCATCGACATGCAGGGCAATAGCGTGGTGGTGGAAGGCACCGATGGCGACGAGCTCATCATCAAGGGCGACGGCTACGAAGAGCCGCCCAAGCGCGCCGACGGCCTGCGCCCCATGTACAACACGGCCGTCGACAACACCCGCATTGGGCTGGCTGTGGCGCAGGAAGGCAACGTGGTGCGCATTACGCGGGCCTCGCGCCGCTCAGCTAGCTACGTTATTCGGGTACCGCGCGCCTCGGCTGTGCAGTACAAGCAGGCTGGCTGGAACGGCAGCGGCGATGTGGCCGTGCGCGACGTGAGCGGCGACCTGGAAGTAAGCATGACCAGTGGCGACATCAAACTCACGAATGTGGCCGGCCCCGTGGTGGCCAACACCGTGAGCGGCGACGTAACGGTGCGCTTCACGCCCCTGCGGCAGGGTCCCAGCTCCATCTCGACCGTGAGCGGCGATGTGGATATCAGCCTGCCAACGGCTACCAAGGCCACCATGCACATGCGCTCCATTTCGGGCGAAGTCTACACCGATTTCGACATGAACCTGGGCAACAAGCAAAACGACATGCAGCACATCGGCGGCCAGGTCGTCGATGGTAGCATCAACGGTGGAGGTAATGCTTTGTCGCTCAAAACGGTGAGCGGCGACATCTTCGTTCGCAAGGCCAAATAAAGCGGTGGCTGGTGGCGTTGCGGCTTGCCACGCCCGCCGGCTCATTCTTTCACCTTCTTATTTCTGATTATCCCATGCACCGCTTACTCTTTCTGCTGCTCGCAATGGCAGTGGCCCGGCCGGCTGCTGCCCAGAAAATCATCGAAAAAACGGCCTCAGTAACGGCCGGTCAGCGCGTGTTTCTCGACCTGCGCCAGGCCACCAGCATCCGGGTGCGCACCGGCGCGGCGGGCCAGATGTCGCTAAAGGCCACCGTCAGCATCAACCAGAACCGCCTGAACGACGCCCTGCAGCTTACCGTGACTCCCGCCGCCGACCAGCTGCGCGTAACGGCCGATTTCGACAAGGAAATGCTGAAACAGGCCCAACCCGGCGACTGCGCCAGCTACGACGACCACGGCCGCGGCCACAACGTGTGGTACGGCCAGCAGGTGTGCGATGACATTGCCTACGAAATCACCCTGCCCGCCAACGTGGCCCTGCGCGTGTTCACTTACAGTGGCAACGTCGACATCGTGGGCTTCAGCAATGCCATCGAGGCCAAGTCGCTGAGCGGCTTTATCGACGTGAGCTGGCCCGCCACCAAAGGCGCGGAGCTGTCGCTGAAAACCCTGAACGGCGAAGTATACACCGACCAGGACATTGCCTTCAGCACCGCCTTGCGCCGCAACCCCGATTTCGGCTACTGGCTGCAAGGCACGCTGAAAGGCAGCGGCCCGGTAGTGAAGCTCGAATCCATCAGCAACGACGTGTATTTCCGCAAGCGGAAGTAACCAATCCAAAAAATGGGAGTTTCCACGCGAAATGGAGCCACACTGGCTGCCAGCTGGAATCTTGTTGCCTGATTAAAAATGGTTTGACGCAAAAAAAAACTGGCTTTTTAACGGCCGAAAAGCTGCGTCAAATTCCTGATACAATGGAGCTGGGGTACCGCCCGCGCTGGTCTGCAAACCGGCCCGGACGGGAGAGGTATGGCCCGGCCGCCTGGTGAGTGTGCGCCGGCCGCATCATGCCCCAGCCCATTGTCCCAGGGCCCTTGTCAGGCAGCAAAAGCCCGCTGGCTAATTCCTGAATCCACCTTTTACAGCCCTTTCCCATGCTACACCCCTTCTTTCTGCGCGCTTGTTTCCTGTTGGTTGGTATGCTGGGGCTAAGCCTTGCGCCGGCCTTGGCCCAAACGCCGGCGGCCCCTGCTGACCCCAAGGCCGCCGCTACGGCCGCACCCAAACGCCAGCTGGTGGCGTTGCGCATCGCGCAGCCTATCAAGCTCGATGGCGTGCTGGACGAGGCCGCCTGGCGCGAGGCCCTGCCGGCCACCGATTTCATCCAGAACCGGCCCAAACCCGGCCCGCACGAAAAGCACCCCACCGAAGTACGCGTGCTCTACGACGATGCCGCGATTTATGTGGGTGCCATCATGCACGACGTGGCCGCCGACTCTATCCCCCGCGAGCTGACGGCGCGCGACAACACCGGCAATTCCGACTTTATTGGCATCTTCCTCGATACCTACCACGACCAGCTCAACGGCTACGCTTTCATCGTGACCAGCAGCGGCGTGCAGCTCGATTCGCGCTACTCGCCGGCCGGCGGCGAAGACTTTAACTGGAACGCCGTGTGGGAAAGCCGCACCACCCTGCGCGGCACCGATTGGGTGGCCGAAATGCGGATTCCGTACTCCGCCATCCGCTTCAGCACGGCCGATGTGCAGCATTGGGGGCTGAACTTTATGCGGCAGCGCAAGCGCGACAACGCCGTGTATTTCTGGAACGAGGTGAAGCCCCAGGTAGACGGTTTCGTGAACCAGTGGGGCGACCTGACGGGCGTGCAGGGCGTGAAGCCGCCGCTACGCCTTTCGCTCACGCCCTACGTGTCGGGCTACGTGAACCACAACCCGCTGAACGCGGAAGGCACCAAGCGCACCACCACCCGTTTCAACGGCGGGGCCGATGTGAAGTGGGGTATTAACGAAAGCTTCACGCTGGATGCTACCCTCGTGCCCGATTTCGGCCAGGTACAGAGCGACAACCAAGTGCTCAACCTCTCGCCCTTCGAGGTGCAGTTCAACGAGAACCGGCCGTTTTTCACGGAAGGCACCGAGCTATTTAACAAGGGCAATCTGTTCTATTCGAGAAGGGTAGGGGCTACGCCAGTGGGCTTTTATGAGGTAAAGAAGGGCACTAACGAAATCATCACGAGCAGCCCCGCCGAAACGCCGCTGCTGAATGCTACCAAAGTGTCGGGACGCACCAGCAAGGGGCTGGGCGTGGGCATTTTCAACGCCCTGAGCAACGACACCTACGCCACCATTCGCAACACCGAAACCGGGCAGGAGCGCCAGGTGCTCACCCAGCCGTTTTCGAACTACAACATCGCCGTGCTCGACCAGAGCCTGAAGAACAACTCCTATCTCAGCCTCATCAACACCAACGTGACGCGGGCCGGCAGCACCTACGACGCCAACGTGACCGGCGGCTTGTTCCGCTTCGCCGACAAGGCCAACCGCTACGCCGTCGACGGGCGCGCCATTTACTCGCGCCGCCGGGGCACCAACTTCGGCAGCACCGACCAAATCGACGACCAGGACGGCTACAAGTACCGCGTGGGCGTAGGCAAAATCTCGGGCAGTTTCACCTGGAACCTGAGCCACTTCATCGAGTCCGATACCTACAACCCGAACGATTTGGGCATCCTGTTTGGCAACAACAACATCACCGAGTCGCTGGATTTGAGCTACGGCAAGTACCAGCCGTTCTGGAAAGTGAATAACCTGTATGTGTTTGGTGCCGTGGCGCATTCGCTGCTCTACAAGCCCACGGTGTACCAGGCGCTCAACTTCTATCTCGGCGCCAATACCACCTTCACCAAAAGCTTCAACCAACTGGGCGTCGACCTGAACGTGGACCCCGTGACGCACGACTTCTACGAGCCGCGCACCGCCACGCTGGGCAACTATTATGTGCGCGTGCCCGAAAACACCCGCTTTGCATTCTTCTTTAACTCTGACTCGCGCAAGCCGGTGGCGTTGAACTGGAACGTCGGCTTTCAGAGCTACGGCCTCGACGACCGGCTGGCCCGCGCCCGCCGCACCGGCTATAGCCTGGGCTTCTACCCGCGCTACCGCGTCAACACCCACCTCACCTTCCGCTACAGCGTGGACTGGAGCCTGCGCCAGAACCAAATCGGCTACGTAAACGGCGGCCTCGATGCGGCCGAACCGCTCGACAAGCCTTTTGCAGGCCAGGTTCTGCTGGGCCGCCGCAATGTGGCCACGGTGGCCAACGTGGCCTCGGTGGCCTACACCTTCACCAACCGCATGTCGTTCACGCTGCGCTTACGCCACTACACCAGCAACGTGCGCTACCTCGATTTCACCACGCTCGGCAAGAACGGCGAGGAGCAATTCGCCGCCTACCAGCGCAACCGCGACAACACGTACAACGCCTTCAATGTGGACGCGGTGTACTCATGGTGGTTCGCGCCCGGCTCGCAAATCAGCGTGGTTTGGAAAAACGCCGGCTCCACGTATTTGCAGGCGAATGAGGCTACGCCGCAGTTTTTCGATAATTTCAACAACACCATCAACACGCCGCACAATAACTCGCTGTCGGTGAAAGTGCTGTACTACCTCGATTACCTCACGTTGCGGAAGGGGAGTGGCCGGGTAGTTACCCGGTAGGGCGCTGGAGCAAATGGGCACAAAGAACGTTATGCAGAGCGCAGCGAAGCGCCTCGCGTGCAGCAGTAAACCCATTCAATTGAGTTACTACCACACGCGAGATGCTTCGCTGCGCTCTGCATGACGTTCTTTGTGGGCGCGGCATTTCCCCTGTTCCCGGCCGTGTCCAACTGCTCCCCTTATGCCGGCAAAGATTGCCCTCGAACTCCGCACCGTGGTGCTCACGCGCTACGTAACGCCGCTCCGCGAGGGCGGCTCGCTGCCGGCCCTGATGGAAGCCGACGACAACTTCCTCTACGTGGTAAAATTTCGCGGCGCGGGCCAGGGCGTGAAAGCGCTGATTGCGGAGCTGATTGTGGGCGAAATAGCCCGCGTGCTGGGCTTGCGCGTGCCTGAGCTGGTATTCTGCGAGCTCGATGAGTCCTTCGGCCGCACCGAGCCCGACGAAGAAATCCAGGACCTGCTGCAAGCCAGTACCGGCCAGAATCTGGCGCTGCACTACCTATCGGGGGCCATTACTTATGATGCACTGGTAACGACTGTGGAGCCCGAGATGGCCTCGCTCATCGTGTGGCTCGATGCCCTAACGCTGAACGTGGACCGCACCGCGCGCAACACCAACATGCTGATGTGGCACAAAGAATTGTGGCTGATTGACCACGGCGCGGCCCTTTACGTGCACCACGCCGGCCCCGAGTGGGCTGCGCCACGCCCACGCCCGTTTCCGCAGATTAAAACCCACGTGCTGCTGCCCCAAGCCACCGAGCTGACCGCCGCCGATGCCCTCGGCCACGCCCGCCTCACGCCCGAAGTCATTCGCAGCATCGTAGCCCTGGTGCCCGACGAGTGGCTAACCCACGCCGCCGGTACGCCCGCCGAGGAGCGCGCCGCCTACGCCGGCTTTCTAGAGAACCGCCTGGCCCAGTCCGCAGCTTTTGTTCAGGAAATCAACGACGCCCGCCATGCACGTATTTGAGTACGCCGTGCTGCGGGTGGTGCCCCGCGTCGAGCGCGAAGAGTTTCTGAACGTAGGCGTGGTGCTGTACTGCCGGGGCCTGGGCTTTTTGCAGGTGCGCTGGCTGCTGCCCGAAGCCCGGCTGAACGCCTTCGCCCCGGCGCTCGAGCAAACCGAAGTAGCCGCCCGCCTGCGCGCATTTGAGCAAATCTGCCAGGGGAAAACGGCTGGCGGCGTCATCGGGCAGCTGGCAGTGGCTGAGCGGTTCCGTTGGCTCACGGCAACGCGTAGCACGGTGGTGCAGTGCTCGCCGCTGCACCCGGGCCGCACCGCCGATGCAGCTGCCACCCTGGAGCGACTGTTTGCAGAATTAGTGAGCTAGCTGTCCTCTCAGAAAATGTGAGGCACGGAATGCCAAGCGAGTTCAATTAAATGGATGAAACAGCATCTCTAAATTGACAATACAGAGGTGGGTATTCCTGCTTGTTCCCGGACAATTCTGGGGATAGTGGGCGTTTACGAAACTCATCCCCTTTGGGCATTTCGTAAACGTTGATTCGTAGACGAGTTTCGTAAACTCGCCCCGCGTTACGCGAGCAGCCTGGCCACTCGGTGTGGGCCCATTCCTGCCGTTTGTTGAAAGGAGCAATATTCTACAGGACAGCACGTTGCTCGGTATGTATTCGAGCCTGTTACTTCCCGAGCCAATAATGACAAATTCTTTCCTCGCCCTTTTACTGCTAGTCCCGGGCTTGTCGCTGGCCCAAAAGCCTTTTACCTATCACATCAGCGGTAAAATTGGCGCGTTGAATGCACCCAACAAAGTCTACTTGAGAAACGAGGAACTGGTCGACTCGGCCACCCTCACCAACGGGGCATTCGAGCTGACAGGAAGTGCCGTACTGCCCACGCGCGCCGACTTGGTGGTGCAGGCTAACGGGTATCATCCGAACGCCGTCATGACCAACGCTACCAGCGTTTTCCTGGAGCCTACCCCGGTCGTTGTCATTAGCGAAGGGAGCTTGCGCGATGCAACGACGACCATTACCGGTGGCCCCCTCACCACCGAACACCAGCAGCTCTACGCAGCGGTGCCGCCCAAAGCCACACCCCAACAGTACGCGCAGGCCTATACCGCCTTCATTAAAACCCACCCCGCTTCCTGGGTGAGCCTGATGGCCTTGTGGGACATGGGAGTCTTTACGAAACGCCAATACGAGGAAGTGGGACCCCTCTACGCCGCTCTTAGCCCCGAACTGAAGAGCAGCCGCCCCGGCCGCATCTACGGGGACCTGGTGCAGGGTTTAAAAGCCACGACCGTGGGCCAGCTGGCGCCAAACTTCACCAAGAAAACACCCGCCGGCAAGTCGGTTTCGCTGGCCGATTACCGGGGCAAGTACGTGCTGCTGGCCTTTTGGCATTCATGCGGTTCCTGCCGTACGGAAAACCCCAACCTCGTGAAAGCCTACCAAGCCTTCAAAAGTCCTAAGTTCGACATTTTGGGGGTGTCGCTCGACACCGAAAATAACCGTGAACGATGGATAAAAGCCATTGACGACGACCACTTGGCCTGGACACAGTTATCAGATTTGGATGGCATGAAAAGGGAAATAGAACGACTGTATGGCTACCCTGGCACCCCGATGAATCTGCTGATTGACCCCAGCGGGAAAATCGTGGCTGCCAACCTGCAAGGCGCCGAACTGCAAGCCGCCCTCAAACGGTTTCTTAAGTGAGCAAGCCAGTTAGGTGACAAAGGCAGCCGCAAAAGTCGGTGTATAGAGGGTAGTAGGTTCATCAAAACGGTGATTTAAACAAGCTGATAAGCTAGAGCCTCAACTGGTGATGCCTGCTACCGGTTTACAAAAAAGCTCCTTGCCAATTAGCAAGGAGCTTTTTCAGAAAAAAGAGAGTGCAGATATCGTGCTCTGTGCCAACCGTTACCGCGCCTCCATCACGCTGATGGCGTAGCCGCCGCCCGGCGCGCAGTACTGTGCCAGCTTGGTCTTGCGCGTCACAGGCATCTTGCGGATGGTGTAGGCCTGCGGGTTCTTCTCGTAATGGGCGTCCTTGGCATCGGCGTAGATGGTAGCCACGTACTTTTTGCCGGGGTCGAGGAAGCTCAGGTTAATGTTCGAGGTGCGGCCGTTTTCATCGCAGGTGCTGCCGATAAACCAGCTGCTCTTGCCCTTGGCCTTACGGGCAATGGTGATGTAATCGCCGGGCTCCGCTTCCAGCACGTGGGTTTCGTCCCAGTCCACGGCCACATCCTTGATGAACTGGAAGGCGTCGAGGTGCTGGTTGTAGTGCTCGGGCAGGTCGGCGGCCATTTGCAGGGGCGAGTACATGGTCACGTACAAGGCCATTTGCCGTACCAGGGTGCTGTGCACGAAAGAATTATTCTTCGGGTTGAGGATGCTGATTTTTGTCTGGAAGATGCCGGGCGTGTAGTCCATCGGCCCGCCGATGAGGCGCGTGAAGGGCAGGATGGTGGTGTGGTCGGCGTTGTTGCCGCCGAAGGACTCGTACTCGGTGCCCCGGGCTGCCTCGTTGCCGATGAGGTTGGGGTAGGTGCGGGCCAGGCCGGTGGGGCGCACGGCCTCGTGACCGTTCACCATGATGTGGTGCGCGGCGGCTTTTTCCAGCACGTAGTTGTAGTGGTTAATCAGCCACTGGTCGTAGTGGTGGTGGCCCAGCGGCACGATGTCGCCCACGTAGCCGGTTTTCACGGCGTTGTAGCCGTACTTGTTCATGAAGGTAAACGCCGAATCCAGGTGCCGCTCGTAGTTGCGTACCGAGCCCGAGGTCTCGTGGTGCATGATGATTTTGACTTTTTTGCTGGCGGCGTACTGCTGCAATTCGGCCACGTTGAAATCGGGGTAGGGCGTCACGAAGTCAAACACGTAGTCCTTGTGCTTGCCGAACCAGTCTTCCCAGCCGGTGTTCCAGCCTTCCACCAGCACCGCGTCGAAGCCGTGTAGCGCGGCGAAGTCGATGTACTCCTTCACGTGGGCCGTGTTGGCACCGTGCGTGCCGTTGGGCTTCACCGTGCGGAAGTCCACCGAGTCGAGCTTGATGTTGTCCATGTTGGTGTACGACCACGTGCTCTTGCCCGTAATCATCTCCCACCACACGCCCACGTACTTCACCGGCTTTATCCAGCTGGTATCCTTGAATTTGGTGGGCTCGTTCAGGTTCAGCACCAGCTTCGATTCCAGAATATCCCCGGCTTTGTCGCTCACAATCACCGTGCGCCAGGGTGAGAGCGCCGGCGTCTGAATCAGGCCTTTATCGCCCACCGCATCGGGCGTGAGGTGTGATTCCAGTACGAAGCTCTTGTCGTCGAGCTCTAGGTTCATGCAGGAGTAGTCAATCAGCGCTGCTTCGTGGATGTTGATGTACAGCCCGTCCTGGCTCTTGAGCATAAGTGGCGTCTGCAGGCCGGTAGGGGAGAAAGTGGTTTGCGAGGCGTTGCCCGTCACGGCCGACTTCATCAGCCCGCGCACTTCTGACAGCTTCGAAGTCATCGTGCTGTACTCCTGCGTATCGTAGTCGCCGGGCAGCCAGAAGGCCTTGTGGTCGCCGGCCAGCGCAAACTGCGTGCGCTCCTCCTTGATGGTGAAGTAATCGAGCTTGGCTTGGCGCGGAAACTCGTAGCGGAAGCCCAGCCCGTCATCAAACACCCGAAACCGCACCCGAATGCTCCGGCCGCTGGCCGCCTGCGCCAGCGTCACGGCTAGCTCGTTGTAGTGGTTGCGAATGGTTTTCACCTCGCCCCACACCGGCGTCCAGCTTTCATCAAACGTGCGCTGCTTGCTCTCCCCCACCGCAAAACCGCTGGTGAGGCTAGGCGCGTTTTTTAGCTCCAGCCCCAGCTTGCTGGTCTTGATGACGTCGCGGCTTTTGTAGGTGAGGCGGTAGGTGGGCACGCCGTCGTTTTGCAGGGCAAAAGTGAGCGTCAGCTGCCCGTTGGGCGACTTGATGGTTTGGGCCTGGGCGTTGTTCCAAAGCAGGACCAGGCAGCAAAGTGCCAGCAGCTGGCGGGTATAGTTCAGCATCGCAGAATGGGGAAATGAAGTGGGAGTAGCGTGTGCAAACGGTTGATTTTGGCCCGGGCTGGAAACCAAAAAACCCCGTTTGCACCAGGCAAACGGGGTTTAAAGTGGAGATGCAGGGATTCGAACCCTGGTCCAGACAAGGAAATCAACGTGCTTTCTACGTGCGTATCTATGCTTGGATTTTCATGGCGGTACAGGCGCACATCAGGCCTTTGCACCGCCCCTAGCTGCAGTTGGGTTTCGCCCCCGAGTCACAGCTCCTCGAAGGCTATTTTCTACTTACGACGCTCCGAACTCCCAGGTGTAGAAACTTACCCGAGCGGAACGATGGCATTACCTAATTCTGAATTAGGCAGCCATGGCGTACGAATAGTCGCCAGTTGATTGTTGATAGATTTTTTGACAGGAGAGCTTCCATCAACTCCTGGCACGCTTACCCGCAATTTGCGCAAGCTGTCAATTCCGGTCATCCCCAAATGGTAAAGAACGAGTCCCGTGGTCGCCTCGAAAGGCCAGACGGGCCGCGAAGGTACGCGGTGAAGTTGAAACGATGCGAAAGGAGGGAGGGTTTCATTTTTAACAGCTGTCATCCTGAGTGCAGCGAAGGACCTTCTCACGGCCGAACGATGCGCAGTAACACGTTTGTTGATGGAAAAACCGGCTGATTTTCTACTATAAACTGTGCCAGCGTGATAAGGTCCTTCGCTGCGCTCAGGATGACAGACGGCTTCCAAAGCCGCCCATTTCTGGGTAACTTTGTAGACAGAACTTATGGATAATTTCGTCGTTTCGGCCCGCAAATACCGTCCTTCCACGTTTCGCAGCGTGGTGGGGCAGCAGCACGTCACCACCACGCTGCAGAATGCCATTCAGAGCCACCACCTGGCCCAGGCGTTCCTGTTTTGCGGCCCGCGCGGCGTAGGCAAAACCACCTGCGCCCGCATCCTGGCCAAAACCATCAACTGCACCAACCTCAGCCCCGAAACTGAGGCCTGCGGTACCTGCGCGTCCTGCGTGGCTTTCCAGGACAATGCCTCGTTCAACGTGCACGAGCTGGATGCGGCATCCAATAACTCGGTCGAAGATATCCGCTCGCTGGTGGAGCAGGTGCGCTACGCCCCGCAGGCCGGCAAGTACAAAATCTACATCATCGACGAGGTGCACATGCTCTCGAACGCGGCCTTCAACGCGTTTCTGAAAACGCTGGAAGAGCCGCCGAGCTACGCCATTTTCATTCTCGCCACCACCGAGCGCCACAAGATTATCCCCACCATCCTGTCGCGCTGCCAGATTTTCGATTTCAGCCGCATCAAGGTAGAAGACATGCGCGGCCACCTGCGCTACGTGGCCACCCAAGAAGGCATCACCGCCGAAGACGATGCCCTGCACCTGCTGGCCCAGAAAGCAGACGGTGGCCTGCGCGACGCCCTGTCGATGTTCGACCAGATGGTGACCTTCGGCGGCAACAACCTCACCTACAAAGAGGTGGTGCAAAACCTGCACATCCTCGACTACGACTATTACTTCCGCCTCGTCGACGGCCTGCTGACCGAAAACCTCTCGGCTGCCCTGCTGCTGCTTGATGAAGTGATGCAGAACGGCTTCGACCTGCACAACTTCGTGGTGGGCACCGCCGAGCACTTGCGCGGCCTGCTGGTCTGCAAAGATGCCGTGACCGTGCAGCTGCTAGAAGTGTCCGAAGGCATCAAGCAGAAGTACGTGCAGCAGGCCCAGGCCGCGCCGTTGGCCTTCCTGCTTTCCGCCCTCAACCTCATCAGCCAGTGCGACCGCGAGTTCAAGCAGGCCAAAAACCAGCGCCTCCACGTCGAGCTGGCCCTGATGAAGCTGGCCTATCTGAACGGAGCCGTGCAGTTCGTCCGCGAGCTTGCTCCCGCCTCCAACGGCGACGCTAAAAAAAAAACTAGTGGCCTGAATGATGGGGGAGACTTCGCGCCAGTAGCAGCAGTTGCGTCCAGCAACGGCAGCAACGGCCATACCCAAGCTGTTCCTTCGGCGGTTATCGCAGCTGCGCCAGTTTCTGCCGCTGCTCCAGCTGCCTCAGCTTCATACGCCGCACCTGCAGCTTATGCTACCGAGTCGCCGGCTGCTCCTTACAATTCTACGCCGCGCTCGGCCGCTGCGGCTGCGCCGCTGCCCATGCCAGCGGGCGCGCCCGTTGCCACCGGCCCCGCTCCGGCCGATGGCCCTGACCCGTTGCCGGTCGAAAACGGGGTGGAGGAGTTGCACGACACGCCCAGCATTGAGGACGACCCGGCTGCCGCAATTACCGAGCGCCACCAAATGCGCGATACGTTGCCGCACGTCGAAATCGGCGTGCCCAGCTTCGAAGGCATTGAGCCAGCCCCGCGTGCTACGCCGCAGGCGGCCTTCGCCAAAATCCCCAGCCTGGCGAGTAAGTTGCCCAGTCTCAAGAACATGAGCGCCCGGGCTGCCGCTTCTTCGTCGGCCGCTGCTTTGGCCGAGCCCGTAGTTACCGGCCCGGTAGCGCCCACCGACCCCGCCATGCTCCAGCGCATCTGGCAGGAGTTGGCCGAAGAGCGCCGCGCTCAGGACCGCATGAGCGAATTCTGGGTCCTGAACCGCCCCATATCGGCCAATGCCGAACACCACATCGAGCTGGCCGTCGATAACCCTATCCAGGTCGACCAGTTCAACGAGATGCGCGTGGAATTCCTCGCCGACCTGCGCCGCCGCACCGGCAACCCCCGCCTCAACGTGCAGCCGGTGGTAACGCAAGCCGCTCCCACGGCCCGCAAGCTCTATACTTCGTCCGATAAGTTCGAGTATCTGGCCGAGCGGTTCCCGGCTCTGCGCGAGGCCAAGCAGCGGCTGGGGTTGGAAAACGAGTTTTAAGCCAGCGCAGCCAAAGCTTTTAGAACGATGTAGAGACGCGACCCTTCGCGTCTCCGGGGCCACGCCGTTGGGTTTCGTTGAGCCGTTGTCGTTCAACGCTGAGACGCAAAGTGTCGCGTCTCTACAATGTTCTTGCAAAACTATTGCTGCTAATTGCCGCGAAAGCAGCTCGGATGCTACTACAAAATAAGGGTTGCACAGAACGAGGCTCCGCAAACGTTTGGGGAGGAAGTGCCCGCGCAATTCAGCGCTTGTCTGAGGACAGAATAACCTTGCAAGATAAGATGAAATTTTGTTTTTTATTCCCCTATCACCCAGCTACCTTTGTTTTTTGAAACCCCTGTTGCACCTGCCCGCGCCCTTCGTGAAAAAGAATTTTCTGCTGTTGATTCCGGCCTTGGTGGTAATAGGATTTGCGACGCAATGTCAATCGAGTAAGCCGGTTGCAACTGCGACGGCTGTGCCCACAGCTACTGCCACTGCTGCCCCGGCAGCTCCCAAAGAATACCGTTACGAATCGGTGGCTGGCGACCCGCTGGGCGTCCGTATTTATAAGCTGGAGAACGGCCTGACCGTTTACCTATCCGACTACAAAGACGCGCCCCGTATCCAGTCGTATCTGGCCGTGCGCGCCGGCTCGAAGAACGACCCAGCCGCGGCTACCGGTCTGGCGCACTACCTCGAACACATGGTGTTCAAGGGCACCTCGCAACTGGGCACGCAGGATTGGGCCAAGGAAAAGGTTGAACTCGACAAGATTGAGGCCCTGTACGAAACGTACCGTGGCCAGCGCAACAACCCTGCCGCTCGCAAGCGCACCTACCACCAGATTGACTCGATTTCGGGCGTGGCCGCCAAGTATGCCGTGCCGAATGAGTACGACAAAGTAATGGGTGCCATCGGGGCGAAAGGCTCCAACGCGCACACCTCGAACGAGGAGACGGTGTACCAGGAAGACATTCCCAGCAACCAGCTGGAGAAGTGGGCCGCCATCCAGGCCGAGCGCCTACGCGAGATGGTGCCGCGCCTGTTCCACACCGAGCTGGAAGCCGTGTACGAGGAGAAAAACCGGGGCCTGGATTCCGACTTCAACAAGGAGTTCGAGGCGCTGAACGGCGCACTCTACCCCACGCACCCCTACGGTACGCAGACGACCATCGGCACGATTGAACACCTGCAAAACCCTTCAATTACCGAGATTAAGAAGTATTTCGGCCAGTACTACGTGCCCAACAACGTGGCGCTGTGCCTGAGCGGTGATTTGGATTTTGACCAGACCATTCGCACCATTGACAAGTATTTCGGCGCGATGCCGAGCAAGCCGGTGCCCGTTTTCAACGCGGCGGTGGAAGCGCCCATTACGGCTCCCATTACCAAGGAAGTGGTTGGGCCGCAGTCGGAGAACGTGATGCTGGGCTACCGCCTGCCGGGCAAGGCTTCGAAAGATGCCGTGCGCCTGCGCATGCTGGATAAAATCCTGACCAACGGCCAGGCCGGCCTCATCGACCTCGACCTGAACCAGCAGCAGAAGGTGCTGGAAGCGGCCTCGTTCACCGACCTCAACGACGACTATTCCACGCACGTCATCTACGGCACGCCGCGCCAGGGGCAAAAGTTGGAAGAAGTGCGTGCGCTGCTGCAAGGCGAGCTGTCCAAGGTGAAAGCCGGCAACTTCCCCGATTGGCTGGTTCCGGCCATCATCAACAACGAGAAGCTGACGCGTACCAAGAGCTACGAAAGCAACGAAGCCCGCGCCAGCGCCATGTATGAGGCCTTTATTGAGCGCATCGACTGGAAGGACTACCTGAAGCAGCAGGATGATTTCGGCACCATCACGAAAGCCGAAATCGTGAAATTTGCTAACGACAACTACGGCCAGAACTTCGTGACCGTATTCAAGCGCACCGGTACTGACCCCAACAAAGTGAAGGTGGTGAAGCCTGCCATTACGCCCGTGCCGGCCAACCGCGACGTGGCTTCGGCCTACTACAAGCAGCTTACGGCCATGCCGAGCACGGAACTGCAGCCGGTGTTTGTTGACTACAAGAAGGACATTCAGGAAACCGCCATCAAGCCCGGCCTGCCGTTGTACTACACGCACAACGCCGAAAACGGCCTGTTCAACCTGTACTACGTGTTCGACCTCGGCAACAACCAGGACCCACGCTGGGGTCTGGCCGCCGACTACCTGCAATACCTCGGGGCTGGGAAGTACACCGCTGCGCAACTGCAGCAAGAGTTCTACAAGCTGGGCTGCTCGTTCAGCGTGAGCAGCGGTGCCGACCGCACCTTCGTCACCCTAAACGGCCTCGACGCCAACCTGGAGCCCGCGCTGAAGCTGTTCGAGCAATTGCTGCACGCGCCCAAGCCCGATGCCGCCGCCCTGAAAAACATGGTGGCCGGCGTGCTCAAGCAGCGCCAGGATGCCAAGCTCGAAAAGCGCGTCATCCTGAACTCGGCGATGGTGAACTACGTGAAGTATGGCTCGAAAAACCCCTTCACGAATATCCTGAGCGAGAAAGAGCTGAAGGCCCTGAAGCCGGAGCAACTCACGGCCCTGATTCAAAAGTTGACTTCGTACCAGCATCGCGTGCTGTATTACGGGCCGCGACCATCTGGATTTGTACAGGCTAGGAATGAAGCGCCTACCATTGACACAGTGCGCACAAACGGCAAGGTGATAATCAATAAGATGCCTGTTCGCAATCTTACCCAAATTCTCCAAGCCAACCACCAGACGCCCGCCAAGCTCACGCCCGCGCCAGCGGCTAAAGACTTCGCCGAGCAACCCCTGAAGGACAAAAAGGTCTATTGGGCTGACTACAACATGGTGCAGGCTGAAATCCTGTTCCTGACCAAGGGGGACCTGTATAGCAAGGACTTGGTGCCGACCGTGGCGCTCTACAACGAGTATTTCGGCGGTGGCATGGGCAGCATCGTGTTTCAGGATTTGCGCGAGAGCAAGGCGCTGGCCTACTCGGCCTACTCCGGCTACACCAACGCCGACAAGCTGGGCCGCTCCAACTACAACCTGAGCTACATCGGCACGCAGAGCGACAAGCTGCCCGAGGCCATGGCCGGCATGGAAGCCCTCCTCACCGACATGCCCGTGGCCGAAGCCAACCTTGAAATCGCCAAAAACGCCATCCGCAACAGCATCAGCACCGAGCGCATCACCAAGGGCAACATCCTGATGAGCTACGAGCGGGCCAAACGCCTCGGCCTCGACTACGACCTGCGCCGCGACGTGTACGCGAGCACCCAAAAAATGACTTTTGATGAATTAAAGAAGTTTCAATTGGCCAAGATTCGCGGACAAAACCAGGTGATTCTGGTTATTGGCTCGAAAGACCGGCTGAACTTCAAGGAGCTGGCCAAGTACGGCCAGGTGCAGCAGCTCACGCTGAAGGAGATTTTCGGATACTGATTTCTAGTTGTCGGTTGTTGGTTGTCAGTTGTCAGGCTGATGGCCCCGCGCCTGGGTGAATGATACCCCGCGCCCCCGGCAACGCTTTCACAAAACTGACAACTGACAACTACTAACTGACAACTAATTTCACATGGCAGAGCAAAAAATCACCATTAAAAACGGCAAGCTGACCGTTCCGGACAAACCCACCATTCCCTTCATCGAGGGCGACGGTATTGGGCCGGACATCTGGCGGGCCTCCAAGCTGGTGTTCGACGCCGCGGTTGAAAAAGCCTACGGCGGCAAAAAGCAGCTGATGTGGAAAGAGGTGCTGGCCGGTGAGAAAGCCTACAAAGCCACCACCAACTGGCTGCCCACCGAAACCCTCGACGCTTTCCGCGACTACCTCGTGGGCATCAAAGGCCCCCTGACTACGCCCGTAGGCGGCGGCATCCGTTCGCTGAACGTGGCCCTGCGCCAGGAACTGGACTTGTACGCCTGCGTGCGCCCCGTGCGCTACTACGACGGCGTGCCCTCCCCCGTGAAGCAGCCGGAGCTGACCGACATGGTCATCTTCCGCGAGAACACGGAGGACATCTATGCCGGCATCGAGTACATGAACGGCACGCCCCAGGCCCAGAAAATGCTCGAATTCCTGCAGGACGAGATGGGCGTGAAGAAAATCCGCTTCCCCGAGTCGTCCTCGTTCGGCATCAAGCCCGTGAGCAAGGAAGGCACCGAGCGCCTCGTGCGCGCCGCCATCAAGTACGCGCTGGAGCACAAGAAGCCCTCGGTGACCATCGTGCACAAGGGCAACATCATGAAGTTCACCGAAGGTGCCTTCAAAACCTGGGGCTACGAGCTGGCCGAAAAGGAATTTGGCAGCAAGGTGTTCACCTGGGCGCAGTACGATAAAATCGTGGCCAAGCAGGGAGTACAGGTAGCCGACGCGCTGCAAAAGCAAGCCGTGGACCAGGGCAAGCTCATCATCAAGGACAGCATTGCCGATGCCTTCCTGCAGCAGATTCTGCTGCGCCCCTCGGAGTACTCGGTGGTGGCCACGCTGAACCTGAACGGCGACTACATCTCCGATGCGCTGGCGGCCATTGTGGGCGGCATCGGCATCGCGCCGGGCGCCAACATCAACTACAGCACCGGCCACGCCATCTTCGAAGCCACCCACGGCACGGCCCCCAAATACGCCAACCAGGACAAGGTGAACCCCGGCTCGGTTATCCTCTCCGGCGTGATGATGCTGGAGTACATGGGCTGGAAAGAAGCCGCTGCCCTCATCAACAAAGGCCTCGAAGCCGCCATCGCCAGCAAGCGCGTGACCTACGACTTCGAACGCCAGATGGAAGGCGCTACCCTCCTCAAAACGAGCGAATTCGGCCAGGAGATTATCAAGAATATGTAGTAGCTTGGCTGCTGCCTAAGCACCCACAGAAACCCCCGCGTCGGCTTTGGCTGGCGCGGGGGTTTTAAATAATAAAAGAAAGTAAAATGATGGATTTTAAATCGATTACTGCGAGAATTTTCTCGACACGTAGAAGAAAGCAGGCTGCTGAAGATTTTAAGTATGCAGAAGATAGGAATAGAGTTATGGATTCTATTTCAGTTGGAAAAACAGAGCATATGGGTAATGTGGTAACAAAAATATTTGCTGTTGGTGATGAGTATAAAGTCTACGAAATCAAAACAGATGTCATATCTGAATCATTGAGGACAATGGTATTTCCTCTTAAAAAGGAAGACCCTGATGGATTAGAAAGGAAATTTGATGGTATTAGAATAAAGTATTCTCAAATAAAAGGCCAACTGTATAAGGCGAGTGATGACACATCAATTAAAACGCAAATAGCGCATATAATTTCACATGCCTTAAACGACCATGTAGATGAAGCAAATGAGTCATTTGATTCACTGCTTGAAAAAATCGAAAATGAATACCAAGCCCAGCTTTCACATAGGAAAATATATCTTTTGACAATATTGTTCTTAGTGATGGGCCTCATCACAACATCATTTATAATTTATAGGTGGGACCAATTTCCTATTCATTATCAAATAAAGAATTTGGTTTATATTAGTGCTGCTGCAAGTGTTGGTGGTTTTATATCTGTTAGTTTGAAAATAAAAGATGTTGCTTTTGAAAAAGATGCACAAAACATTTTGTTCTATTTATATGCTATAGAAAGGGTGTTTGTATCAGTAGTAGCTGGGGTAATATCGTATGCTGCTATTAAATGCAAAATACTGTTCGGGATTGTGACTGAATTGGAAAATCCAATTTGGGGATTCATATTGTTTGCTGTAGTAGCAGGATTCAGTGAGACATTGATTCCTGGTTTATTGTCCAAACTCGAGCAGGATAATAAATAATTGAACTTTGCATTAGGGAGTATTCAAGCAATAGAAAAGGGCACCCACGTTAAGCGGGTGCCCTTTTCTATTGGCTTCTCCCAAGCACTAACCCGGCTGCGCATCCGGCCCAGCCCCGCCGCCCTGCTCCTTACGCACCTGCTGGCGCACGTTGCGCAGGGTGTAATCCTTAAGCTTGGTCTTATCGGCGGTTTTGTAGAGGCTTTTGCCGTCATCGAGCAGCTGTTTCATCGGCGCGTAGAGGGCGCGGAACAGCTGCACGTTGTCGGCCGTGAGCAGGCGCTGGTCGCTGAGGCTACTGCCCTGGGCGGTGCTGTCGGCCACCAGGTCGTCGTAGAGCTCCTGCAACTGGTCAATTTCGGCCTGCGTCTGGCCCTTGGCCAGCAGGGCCGTTTTGTCGGTTTCAATGTTTTGGAGCAGGGTGTTCAGCGAATCGGCCAGGCCCTCGTGCTCGTCGTTGTTGCGGTCGCGCCGCGCTGCTTCGATGCCGAACTTCTTGGCCGACACCGTGAGGCCCTCGGCCCGGCGCACCCGCGCTTCGAGCCGATTGAGGAGCTGTGGCAGGGCCTCCAGCAGCGCATCGATGCGCGCCGTGATGGTTTGCCGCCGGGCCACGGCCACGCTGCTGCGCGTGGCCTGCTCCACGGCCCCCACGGCCGCGTCGTAATCGGCCAGGAACTTGGGTTTGTAGTCCTCGGGCAGCAGGTCCACAAAGTCGGCGCGGTCGCGCTGGTAGCTGGCGCGGAGCAGGCGGGCAATGGGTAGCAGCTCGCTGATGCGGAAGGCAAAGGGTAGTTGCAAAGCGTCCATAAAAAGTGAAAGGGTTGGTAAAAAATGAGATATACAATGATACCATTTTTTGTGATACCCCCTGGCCAGGATACCGCCCGCGTTGGAAGCGCTGCCGGATACGTTGGCGAACTTTCCGGACCCGTTGGATGGGTTTCCGGAGCCATTGGAGCCGTTTCCGGACCCGTTGAATGACTTCCGGAGCCATTGGACGGACTTCCGGACCCGTTGGAGCCGTTCCCGGACCCGTTGATAGCCTTCCGGGAGCGTTGGACGGGTTTCCGGACCCGTTGAATGACTTCCGGAGCCGTTGGCTGGGTTGCCCGGGCCGGTTACCTTTAGGTCCGCCACATTTTCCCTGCTTCCGCTCCATGCCCGACCCCTCGCACGACGAAATCAAGCAGGACCTGCTCACCAACCCGCGCTACGCCGAGCTATTTGCGCCTTACCACCCCGAAGCCGTGGCCCGGTTCGCCGGCAACTACGCGAGCCAGAAATTTGAATGGCAATGGCGGGGGCCCAAGGCCGAGTATAGCCAGACCGAAGCCCTCACCCAACTCAGCGAAGCTGCCTACTGCCGCCTCTGGGACATTCAGCGCAAGAAGCTCTTCGACCTGCAGTGCCGTTGGCGCGCCGGCGAAATCACGCACCCCGGCCTGAATTGCACCTTCGACTTTGGGGCCTACGACGCAGCCATCGAAAACTGCCCCGTGCTGCCCCCCATCAGTCCCGACGAGCTGGCCATGTACTGCGATTTTGTGCGCCAGTCGCAGGATTTCGATGCCGACGTACTCGACTGCTACCACACCGAGGCCTACGGCCTGCCCCGCGACTGGCAGGACTACCACGACCTGCGCTTGCACGCCCAGGAAGAAGCCGCCGACCTGCCCGACGACGAGCGCCGGGCCGGCGACCCGCCCGCCTGGTACGATTTCCACAACCTGCGCACCGGCCATGCCCGCCTGCTGGCCCTGCCCGACCTGCGCGGCCCCCTCGAACAGCCCTACCTGCAGGCCTACTACGCCCACCGCCAAGCCGAGCGCGCCGCCGGGCCACCCGTCCAGCCGCCCGCCGATGCCCGCCCCACCTTCCTCACCGTCGCCCAGCAGGAGGCCCTCGAACACGCCCTGCTGCACCAGTTCGAGCCCCCCAAGCTGCGCCGCCAGCGCGCCGCCTACCTCGCCGAACAAGCCCGCGAAGCCGCCGATGAGCAGGTAGAGGCCGACTTTGCCTACCTCAAAACCCTGGGCCCCGACGAAATCGTGCCCCTCGAAGCCGCCGCCGACTGGCGCGCCGCCCTGCGGCAGGCCGTAGTCGAAACCCGCCGCCACCAGCTGCTGGCCCACCTGCCCCAGGTCTACGAAGCCTACCTGCTGCGCGAAGCCCAGGGCATCAGCCACCCCGAAGCCGACGGCCCCCAATGGCGCAGCACCTACGCCAAGGGCATGCGCGAAAGCCTGCTCGACGGCCGCGAGCTGCTGGGCCAGCCCCGCAATTTCGACTTCTGAAACCCGGCCCGGCCAGCACCCGAGTCCTCGTGTCGCGCGCAACGCCGACCCTGAATTCGTGCCGAGCTGAACTTAGAAATATATATATAATTACTTTTGTTGCATCACCCACATGCTGCAATTGCCCCTATGAAAAAGAACTTCCTCCTCCTGGCTGCTGCCGTATTCCTCCTCGGCAGCTGCGAAAAGGCCCAGAAAGCCCAGGAATCCTACTCCAACATCTCCAAGCTCGCCGACGCCAGCGAAGGCATCAGCGCCAGCCTGGACAAGGCCAAGGAAGAGCGGGCCGAACGCGAAAAGCGCGGCGACACCCTTTCGCTGCCCTACAAAGAGCTGCAGCAGTACCTGCCCGCCACCGTCGACGGCTACACCCCCGGCGAGCTCAAGGGCCAGTCGCAGAAGATGAGCGGCATCGCTTTCTCCACCGCCGAGCGCACCTTCACCAAAGCCGACGGCGACGACGTTGAAGTTTCCCTCATCGACTACAACGGCTCCAACGAGCTGTACCAGGGCGCCGCAGCCATGTTGGGCCTGGGCATGGAGCAGGAAGATGACGAGCACATCATGGGCCCCACCGCCGTGAAAGCCGACGGCGTGAAAGGCATGGACACCTTCTACAAAAAGGAAGGCCGCGCCGAAATGACCCTGGCCGTGGGCGGCCGTTTCCTGCTCACCCTAAAAGGAGGCAAGCAAAAAGACATGGCTCTGCTCAAGTCCGTCGCCGAAGACATGGACCTGGAGAAGCTGGCTAAGCTGTAGAAAGCTGTCTGGAACGGCCAGCGCACGGCAGGCGCAAAAAAGGCAGTGGCGCGAGCTGCTGCCCTTTTTGCGCCTGAGCTCTGTAGCCAGTGGCGCGGTAGGGGCTGCCCCATTTCAGCTGCTACCACGTTTCGCCTGGGATGCCGGGGCGAGCCGACTGTTGGCTAAAACAGGTCGGACAGTTCGTGTACCATCACGGTATCACCATCCATGACGACGTATTTTTTCGGTGGCGGCACCTTGCTCTCGGGCGTAGCGGAATACAGTATCCAGTGCGTCACGATGGAGCCGCGATGCACCGTGACCAGGGGAGATTTGGCCGCTTTGGTGAGGCGGTCGCCGCGGCGCAGGTAGTGGCCCAGGCTCGAAGGGTCGTAGCCGAGGGTATCCTTCATACCCGTCCGGTCCACCGGGTCGGCCGCCACATAGCCGTTGAAATCATACTGCTTGTAGATGTCGCCGTTTAGGTAATAGTGGTAGTACTGGCGGTTCATCGAAACGTCCGTGACTTTGGCGTCGGCTAATGCCATATCAAAATCTTCGGTGGAAGGTGGCAAAAGCCTCGCCAGCCCACCGCCAAACAGAAACGGTACAATGGTATAGAAAGCAACGAGAAAGGCTACTAACGCCAAAATATTCTTCCTTCTGGATACAAGCGAATTTGCAGGTGCTTCTACCATGGTACCAGCAAAGCTACTCTCCCGGCTTCAGCCGCTGAAACGCGTTGTTCAGCACTTCAGCCCAGGTGGGGTGGGCCAGAATCATATTCTCCAACTCCTGGTAGCGCAGGCGGCCCGCCATGGCCAGCTGGAACATGGTCATGATTTCACCGCCCTGCTCGCAGAACACCGCCGCACCCAGCAGTCGGTCGTCCTCGCCCACCAGCACTTCCACAAAGCCTTCGGTTTCGCCCGTTTGCACGGCCCTTCCAATGGTGCTGGCCGGCAGCCGGCTCACGCGGTAGGCAATGCCCTGTTCCTTCGCCTGGTTCTTCGAGAGGCCGATGCGGCCCAGCTGCGGCTCGGTGAACACCACGTAGGGCATGGGCCGGTGTTGGGTGGTGCGCTGGCCGTGGTGCAGCAAAGCATCGCGCACAATGCGGTAGTCGTCGTAGGCAATGTGGGTGAACTGGGGGCCGCCCTTCACGTCGCCCAGGGCATACACGCCGCGCGTACCCGTCTGCAGGTGTTCGTTGACTTCGATGTAGCCTTTTTTATTGAGTTTAATGGCCGTGTTTTCAAGGCCCAGGTCGGCAGTGTTGGGCTCGCGGCCCACGGCCACCAGCAAGTGGCTGCCCCGCAGGCGGCGCTCCCCGTCCTTGGTATCGACGGTGAGCACGATGCTGCCGTCGGCGGCGCGGCTCACGTGGCGGGTTTTGGCGCTCAGCACCAGCTCCACACCGGCTGCGGCCAGGCACTCGGTCAGGGACTCGCTTACGTCGGCGTCTTCGCGCGACATCAGCCGCGGCTTGGTGTCGACGATGGTGACGCGCGTGCCCAGCCGCTGGAACATCTGGCCGAACTCCACCCCGATGTAGCTGCCTCCCATGATGAGCAGGTGCTTGGGCTGCTCTTGCAGGGTCAGCAGCAGCGAGTCGCTGGTGAGGTAGCCGCTATCGGCCAGGCCGTCGATAGCAGGCACCGCGGCTTTGGTGCCGGTATTGATAAAGATAAGTGGAGCCGTGAGCAACTGCTCGCCGCCACCATTTAGGGCAACAAGTAAGGTATGAGGTGCAGTAAACCGGGCCCGTCCCCGAACGAGGGTAATGCCGTCGCGGTCCTCCGTAATCTTGCGGTGCAGGTTGTCGCGCGAGTGCTGGCGCAAGGTGTGCATCCGCTCAATCACGGCGGCGAAGTCCACCACCGGTTCGGGGGCCCGAATGCCAAGCGCGCCGGCTGTGCGCACGAGGTGGGCCCGCTGGGCCGAGGCCAGCAACGCCTTGGTGGGTGCGCAGCCGTAGTTGGTGCAGGAGCCGCCGAGGTGGTCGCTTTCGATGATGGCCACGCGGCGTCCGGCTTCGGCTAAAGCGTACGACAGGGGCGTGCCTGCCTGGCCAGTTCCGATAATAATGGCATCAAACGAATTAGCGGGCATAAGCAGGGACCTGGGTGGGAAGTGCTTCACATACGGTTGGGCTTGCCCCGATGACTGAGGCTGCCAACAGAAAAGCGGTGCAAAGTCCGGCAGAAACCCGAAATTGCCGTATCAGGCGTTGCCTGTGTTCTTTCGGTTCCTTTGTTCTGCCCCACATGAAGCACTTGCTGCGCTTAGCCTTTCTGCTCGTTTTCACCGGCCTCACGGGCTGCGCCTCACTGTATTTTCCCCCGCCCCCGCATGCGCCCATGCTCACGCACCAGGGCGAGTTCTACGGGGCCGTTAGCACCAACCAACACACCAATTATGCCTTGCAAGGGGCGTATGGGCTCACCAACCACCTGGCGGTGGCGGGCACGTTCTCGTCGCTGCACCGTCGCAAGTCCACCCGCACCGAGAACATCGACTTTGCCGAAGCCAGCCTGGGCTACTTCACCCGCCTGCCCGATAAGCGCGTGCTCGAAGTGTACGTGGGCGGCGGCGGCGGTGCCACCGAACGCATCGAGCGCAACGACGCCCAGCAAGTCACCCGCACCCTCGACGGCAGCCTGTCCAAGGTGTTTGCCCAGGTGAACTACGCCAAGAAAAAGCAAAACAGCCTGCACCTCTTCAACCGCGATTTCCCGCTCACCTACGGCGCGGCCATGCGCCTGAGCTACATGCAGCTCAACAACTTCACCATCAACGGCGTGGCCGCCCCCGGCGAAAACAACGTGTTTTTCGAGCCCATCACCTTCACCCGCACCCAGATTGCGGGCCCCGTGCAGCTCCAACTTATCAGCGGCCAGATTTTCGGCTTCCGCAACAATGAGTTTCTGAAAGCTGCCAACTCGGTATTTCAGGTGGGCATCGTTATCAACATCGACAAAAACACTACGCTCGACGACTAGGGAGACCAAGTTTCAGTCAATCAAATCCAAGCCCCAGCGGAACGACATATCCGTGGTCAATCAGCGCTACCATGGCCAGCTGTAAGTGGCCAAAACCACGCTGCCACTAAGCTACGACGTGTCGTTGCGCACAACGCTCGTGCACCACAGCGAGCTGATGCGCAACAATGAGTCCATCACCCGCCCGCCAGCGTCTATGTCGAGCCCACTCTATTTATGCGCATGAGCCACGGGCCGTGGCCGGACCAAGCCACGCTGGGCTTTCCCCAACCCAACAGCCAGAACCGCAACAGCCCCGACCACCGCAACGTGTCGCCCGCGAACCTGATTACCAGCTCTGGTGTGGTGTTACGCCCGCACTTGCTGGGCTATCGCGCTGCCAAGGCTGCCGAGTAAAGTCGGTTGGCGCTTTGACCGGTCCCGATTGCCGCTAGCTAAGAAGGAACGGCCGCCGCGGCCATGCTGCTGGCCAACTGTCGCTGCAGCAGAGAGTTGATGTGTACCGTGCAATAAGAGCGGGCTGGTAACAAGCCCATGCGTACCCAAGCCCGCTGCACCCCGTGGTTCTGCACCTGCGTGGTGGCCCGCACCCGCTTGATGCCTTGGTCCCACATGTACTGCTTGGTGTAGTTGAGCAGGTCAACGTAAAGGTTTTTGGCCGGGATATTGGGCCGGGCACCGAATATAATTCCCTCGCCGTAGGTGTCGTGCACTTCGTTAGTGGCGTACGCCACTGACTGCCCATCGAGGTAAAATAGAAAGCAAATGCGTTTGTCGCCGGGCTCTAGGGTGCTCAGGGCCCATTCCTTGTAGCCGGCCAGCACCAGCTGCGGGTCAAACAGGGGGTTGCTGTTGTAGTGGGTGCGGTATTCCTTAAAGCTCAGGCCCACAAGTTCTTCCAGTACCTCGCGGTCGGCCGCCGTGGCGCGGCGCACAACCAGCCGGGTGTTGCGCAACGGCTGGGCCGGGTACTCGCGCAGGTCGCAGTCGAAGGACACCAGCGTATCGGCCACGATAACCGGAAACGGCAGCAAACTGAGCTGCGCCAACTGGTGCTGCTGGCTGCTGGGCAAACGAAAAATAGCCACATCGGCCCGCTCGTCCACAATGGTGCGCAGCAGCTCGTAGGGGTCGAGCTGGGTGAAGGAGCCGCGCAAAATGCGAAGGTTGAACCGGGTGCTTTCTAAGTGGCTATAAATTAGCGACATGCGCGAGCGGAAATAAAGCCTTTAAGCTATAAAAAATGCGTGTGACTTTCATGATAAAATCTCTTCACAAGATACGACCCTGAATGCTTCAGGTCACCCAAAATCAGGTGGTCCAGATAAATTATACTTGAGCATATGCCTTATTTGGACAAATCTGTGTTAGTGTCTTCGCGCACCACATACAGGGGGCGGTCTTTTACCCCATCGAAGGTCCGGCTTACGTACAGGCCCACGAGGCCCAGCCCGGCCAGGATAAGCCCGCCCAGCAGCCAGACGCTAACTAGCACTGCCCCCAGCCACGCACTCGTTCCGCTGGGGCCGGTGCAAAGCCAGCTGGCCAGGCCAATGCCTCCCAGTACGGCTGCCAGCACAATGCCGGCTCCCAGCTTCACCAGTAGCCGCAGGGGCTTGTCGCTGTAGGCCAGCACCACGGCTACGGCCAAACGAACCAACTGCCCAACGCGGTAGCTGCTTTGGCCGTGCGTGCGCGCGGCGTGCTGCACGTCAAGTGCGCCCTGCCGGAAGCCCAGCCAGCGCACCTGCAGCGGAAAGGCCCGCGTGGTTTCACGCAGCTGCCCGAGCGCCGCCACCACCCGCCGATGGAAAATGCCAAAATTGCCCGTGGCCGGGTCCTGGTGCGGGCCGCCCAACCAGGCCAGCAGCCGGTGAAAAGCTTGCCCGCCCCGCTGCTTGGCCGCCGAGTCCTGCCGGTCGGCCCGCCGCCCAAACACCACGTCCAGGCCCTCGCTTTGGGCGTGCGCATACAGGCGCGGAATCTCCTCGGGCAGGTCCTGGAGGTCGCAGTCCATCACCACCACCCACTCGCCGGTGGCGCGGTCCAGGCCCGCGGTGATGGCCGCGTGCTGGCCGAAATTGCGGCTCAGGTTCAGGCCCAGCACCTGTGGGTCGGTTGCGGCAAATGCGGCTATCTGCGCCCAGCTGTTATCCGGGCTGTGGTCGTTGACCAGAATAAGCTGGTAGCTGCCCGCGAAGCTGTCCAGCGTCGTCGTCAGGCGCTGGTGCAGTTCCGGCAGCGCCGCCGCGCAGCCGTATACCGGTACGACCACCGAAATAAGAGGCAAGTTGTTTTCAGGTAAGGCAGGCATAGAGGCGAGATATCGTTGGTATTGCCACTAAAAAGGCCCCGGTTTGCGCCGGGGCCTTTTTAGTGGCATGAAACGCAAATGGCCGGAATTACTTGCCGCCCAGTACGCGCAGCATGGTGTCGCCAATCTCGGCGGGCGAATCCACGACGTGGATGCCGCACTCGCGCATGATGGCCATTTTAGCAGCCGCCGTGTCATCGGCACCGCCAACGATGGCACCTGCGTGGCCCATGCGGCGGCCGGGAGGAGCCGTCTGGCCGGCAATGAAGCCTACCACGGGTTTCTTGTTGCCGGTTTCCTTAATCCAACGAGCGGCTTCGGCTTCCATGCCGCCGCCGATTTCGCCAATCATTACGATGCCTTCGGTCTCGGGGTCGTTCATCAGCAATTCCACGGCCTGCTTGGTGGTGGTGCCGATGATGGGGTCGCCGCCAATGCCAATGGCCGTGGTCTGGCCCAGGCCGGCTTTGGTGAGCTGGTCGACGGCTTCGTACGTCAGCGTGCCCGATTTGGAAACGATGCCGATTTTGCCTTTGGTGAAGATGAAGCCGGGCATGATGCCCACTTTGCACTCGCCGGCGGTCATCACACCGGGGCAGTTCGGCCCAATCATCGTGATGCCCTGCCGGTCTTTCAGGTAGTGCTTCACGGCAATCATGTCCTTGGTCGGGATGCCTTCGGTGATGGTGATAATGACCGTAATGCCGGCATCGGCAGCTTCCATAATCGCGTCGGCGGCAAAAGCCGGCGGCACGAAAATGATGCTGGTGTCGGCGCCGGCCTTCTCCACGGCCTCGGCCACGGTGTTGAACACGGGACGGCCCAGGTGCTCGGTGCCGCCCTTGCCGGGCGTGACGCCGCCTACCACATTGGTGCCGTAGTCCATCATCTGCTGGGCGTGGAAAGAGCCCTCGGAGCCGGTGAAGCCCTGCACGATGACCTTGGAATTTTTATTGACCAGAACGCTCATTCGGAGGTTTTTTTGGGTGTTGATGAAGTGGGGAGGCGGCCCGGACGGGCTGCGGTGGTGCAAAAGTAGGGCATTTTGGGGCTAGGGCAAGGCAAAAGCCGGGCAATTGGTTGAACGTCATGCTGCGCGCGGCGTAGCGGTTTCGTAAACGTCATGCAGAGCGCAGCGAAGCATCTTGCCAGCCACCACTAATCAGTTCTTTTGAATTACTTATGGCGGGCAAGATGCTTCGCTGCGCTCTGCATGACGTTCTACAATTTATTCTGCCGGCACCCCGCCGCCGAAATTCGTACCTTTGCGGCCTCACCTCCCATCTCCCCACCCATCATTTTTCGATGTATTTCAACCACGTAATTGAGGCTGTTGGCAACACGCCCCTCGTTAAGCTTAACAAAGTAACCGACGGCATTAAAGGCACGGTGCTGGCCAAAATAGAGTATTTCAACCCCGGCAACTCGGTAAAGGACCGCATGGCCATCCGCATGGTTGAGGACGCCGAAAAGGCGGGCTTGCTGAAGCCCGGCGGCACCATCATCGAAGGCACCAGCGGCAACACCGGCATGGGCCTGGCCCTGGCCGCCATCGCCAAAGGCTACCAGACCATCTTCGTGATGAGCGACAAGCAGAGCAAGGAAAAGCAGGACATCCTGCGCGCCGTGGGTGCTCAGGTGGTAGTGTGCCCCGTCGACGTGGCCCCCGAAGACCCGCGCAGCTACTATTCGGTGGCCAAGCGCCTGAGCCAGGAAACGCCCAACTCGTTTTACCCCAACCAGTACGATAACCTCTCGAACACTGCCGCGCACTACGACCACACCGGCCCCGAAATCTGGGAACAGACGGAAGGCAAAATCACGCACTGGGCAGCTGGCGTAGGCACGGGCGGCACCATCTGCGGCGTGAGTAAGTACTTGAAGGAGCAGAACCCGGACATCTTTACCCTGGGCCTCGATACCTACGGCTCGGTGTTCAAGAAATATAAGGAGACGGGCATCTTCGACGAAAACGAAATTTACCCTTACAAAACCGAAGGCATCGGCGAAGACATTCTGCCCAAAAACGTCAACTTCGACGTGATTGACCAGTTCATCAAAGTAACCGACCAGGATGCGGCCGTGATGACGCGCCGCCTGGCCAAAGAGGAAGGCCTCTTTGTGGGCTGGAGCTGCGGTTCGGCCGTGCACGGTGCCCTCGAATACGCCCGCGAGCATCTCAAAGAAGGTGATACCATGGTGATTGTATTACCCGACCACGGCACGCGCTACCTCGGCAAAATCTACAACGACGACTGGATGCGCGCGCAGGGCTGGTTATAGTAAGCCAAGCCATTGCGGGCGCACAGCCAAGGTCGTATCTTCGTATCAGCTAGTAATACCAACCTTGTCCATGTCCGCCAATTTGAATCACATTGTACTCGTTGACGACAACGAAACCACCAGCTTCCTCAACAACCGCTTGTTGGGCCGCTTGGCGGTGGCTAATCAAGTCAGCACGTTTTCGCGGGCTGATGAGGCGTTTGAGCAGTTGTGGGGCGAGCAGGCAGAGGCTAACGCCGCGCCCGACCTCGTTTTTGTGGACCTAAAAATGCCTGGCGTGTCGGGCTTCGAGTTTCTGGAGCTCTACAATGCCTTGCCTCAGCCCGTGCAGGAGCAGACGGTAATGGCCGTCCTCACGACCTCAATGCACGGCGCCGATACAGCCCGCGTGGCCCAGTACCCCAACGTGGAGTACCTCACCAAGCCCCTGACCGAAGAAAAGATGCGCAAGCTGCTGGAAAAACGCTTTCAGTAGGCCACCTCAATTTCTTGAAAAAAGCCCCGCTTTCGCACCGAAAGCGAGGCTTTTTTAGTCCCTTTTGGATTTGTCGAATATTCCCTGGAAGAGGCCGGAATTCTTCTGTTTGAGAATGATGTAGCGTAGCGATAGCGCGGTGGGGAAACGGTTCCAGTCGTCGGAGCCGTGCTCGATGGTGGGCTTGAAATCGAAGGAGACCACGAGGCGGGTGAACGCAATCTTGTATTCGGCGCCCACCAAGCCGTCGAAACCCCAGAAGTCGCCGGATTCGCGGTTGTTACCGTAGTGCGCGCCGGCCCCAAAGTAGTAGTTCAGGCTGGGCCCGAGGATGCCGAAGTGCCGTTCGGCCAGCACCGTGAAGCTGCGCTCGCGCGGTGCGAACATGGCCAGCCCCTCCACCGTGGCTTTGGGCAGAAATACCTGCTGGATGCTGAGGCCATAGTTGTTGCCGTCGCTGCGGAGGCCCGTGGCAGTGCGGTACTTCTGGGCTGCGGCGGGCAGTATTGGTAGCATCGCCAGCAACAACAGGCACCCGACAAAACGTAGGAAGTAGGGGAGAGGCAGTAGTTTCATAAGCAGCAAAACAGAGTAGGGAGCGGGGGCAAGTCCTGCTCCCTACGCAGAAACCGCGCTAAAAATTGCCTTAGGTCTATTCAACCGCGTCCACAAAAGCGAATTGCTGGCCATCGAACAAGCCTTTGTCGCTGAGCTTGAGACTGGGAATGACGAGCAGGGCCATGAACGAAAGCGTCATGAACGGCGCGCCCAGCGGCGAGCCTAGTTCTTTCGACAGGGCATCGACGGCCGCGTAGGCAACTGCCACGTCGGCCCCGGGCTGGTCAGACATCAGGCCGGCCACGGGCAGCGGCACCAGGATTTCGCGACCGTCGGCTCCCACGGCGGCCAGGCCACCCTTGGCCTCAATCACGAGGTTCACGGCGCGGGCCAGGCTGGCATCGTCGCAGCCCACGGCCGTAATGTTATGGGAGTCGTGGCCCACGCTGCTGGCCAGCGCGCCGTGCTTCAGCCCGAACCCCCGGATGAAGGCCAGCGCCGGCGCCACGTGCGGCTGGTAGCGGTTGATAACGGCCAGCTTAAGTACGTCCTGCGCCATATCAGACATAGCAAAGCCGTTTTCGACGCGGGCCGGCAAGTCGACCCGGGCCGTGATAAGCTGCCCATCGAAGCACTCAATAACGCGTAGGATTGCCTGCTCCGAGGGTACTGGTAGTCGGAAATCGCTGGCCTGCACGGGCTGGGCGTGGAAGTTGTTGACCACGGCAATGGGCGCGGCGGGCAGCAGCGACTGGCCATTTTCGGCCACCAGCTGGCCATCGAGGTAGGTTTGCTGTACTTCGAAATTCACCAGGTCCTTCACCACAATAAAGTCAGCCGGGTCGCCTTCGCCAAGTAGGCCCACGGGCAGGTTGTAGTGCTTCACCGGGTTGATGCAGGCCACGCGCAGCACCTGAAACACGTCGTGCCCCAAGGCCACGGCCCGCTGCACCAATTGGTTAATGTGGCCGAGGATGAGCGTGTCGGGGTGCTTGTCATCGGAGCAGAACATTAGGTTCGAATAATGTTCGGGCATCAACTCAATGAGGGCGTCGAAGTTGCGGGCGGCCGAGCCTTCACGAATCAGGATTTTCATGCCCACGGCCAGCTTGTCGCGGGCTTCCGCGGCCGTGAAGCACTCGTGGTCGGTACTAATGCCGGCGCTGGCATAGTGGGCCGCGTCGTCGCCGCGCAGGCCGGGAGCGTGGCCGTCTACGGGGCGGCCTGCAGCGTGGGCGAGGGCAATTTTGGCCATCACGTCGCTGTCGCGGTGCAGTACGCCGGGCCAGTTCATCATCTCGGCCAGGTAACCGATTTTGGGGTTTTCGAACAGCTTGGCAATGTCGGCGGCCGTGATTTCGGCTCCGGCCGTTTCAAACGGCGTGGCCGGCACGCAGCTCGGCGCACCGAAGCAGAATTTGAACGGCGAGTGCGCCGCATTCTCCAGCATAAATTCTACACCAACCACGCCCAGCACGTTGCCAATTTCGTGCGGGTCGCTCACGGTCGCCACCGTGCCGTGCGCCACCGCCAGGCGGGCAAACTCAGTGGGCACCAGCAGCGAGCTCTCCACGTGTACGTGGGCATCGACGAAACCGGGGAGCACGTAGGGCAGCGTTGGGTCGGCTACGGCTTCGGCAATGGGCGCGATGCTGGCAATGCGACCTCCCTCGACGGAAATAATGGCGGGCTGAATGGAACGGGAAAAAACGTCGACGACGTTGGCGGTAAGCGAGAAATTAGCGGACATGTTTGGTTGTTGGTTATTCGTTGTCAGTTGGTGGTAACGGCCACCGAAACGGGCCTTATCAAGAGTTTTGGATGGTTTGGTTGCGTTTTGAATCGTGCCTGACAACTGACTCCGAACGACCGACAACGAGCCACCCGCTGGCAAAGAACCTTATATTTGACAAAAAACCGTTTCCGGTGAAAAAGAACCTCGCGCTCTTGCTACTTGTGCTGCCGCTGCTGCTGGCCGAAGGCGGCTGCGCCCGCCGCACCACCCAGCAGAAAAAAACTGCATGGTACAAGCACCACAGCGGTGGCAAGTCGGAGCCCTGTCCCTGCGGGCACTAGCGCCTGTACCATACTCACATATTTAAGGGTTAGTACTCAATGCGTCTTTATACTTCTTGCTGGATTTTAGGCGCACTTGCAGCCACGCTTCTGGATAGTCATGCAGTATTAGGGCAGGCAATGCCGATGACAATTCCGAACTATAACTACACCCCACGTGTGCCAATGCCAATGCCGCCAATGGGCATGCCCTACGGTACCTATGGAGCCCAATCGCAGTCGCTGGCTTCCCGCGACGGGGCTGGAAGCTACCAGCTGCCGGATGGCAGTTGGCACAAAGCGTCCCGGCTGGTATTTGACGGCGTGCGTCTTATTGTGAAAGACAGTGCCGCGAGCAAACAGCGTTTTACTTCCGAAACGGTGCAGCAAATCGTCGTGAAACAGGATGCTTTTCTGGTGGTACGGGATTTGCCCGGCCGGCAGGTGCTCCCAGCCCGTCCCGATTTTTTGCATTCCTGCGTTAACAGCCAAGGAGTGCGGCTGCTGGCGCTGTATGCCCCGGGGGGGCGGCCAACGTATTTTCTAAGCCGACCGCATACCTCTATGCAATTATTGCCGGCGGGAAAAGCCGCCTTCAAAACGGCGATGCTGGCGATTATAAAAGACGCTCCAGCACTAAGTGCGAAAGTGGTCAGTGACCAGCTGGGCCGCAACGAAGCCGTGCAGATTATGCAGGAATATGTAGCATCGTTGCGGCCCAACCCGAGCGGTAAGCAATAACTGGCCGCGCGGGCTTTTGCCAATACTACCCATTAAAGCACGTATAATTTCTGAATGTCCGACGCCCAGCCCACTCCCCTCGATTCCATTAATGCCGCCGCCGAGCAGGTGCGGCAGCAGCTCCAGCTTAAGGCCTTCGATGCGGAGGGGGCAGCGCACCTGGCCAATTTTATCCAGGCCCAGCGCGGGCAACTTGGCGTGGCCGAGCGGGAGGGCGTGGTGCTGGCGCTCGGCTGCTTTCTGGGGCAGTGTCTGGTGCAGGTATACGGGGGCGAATGGGCCTCCGGAAAGGACGGCACGACCGGCGTGGGACTTGCCGGTCGATTTTTTTTCAACCCCTTTCATTTAGTCGATGCGCAACTGAATGAGGGAGAAAGCGCGTCGGTAGCGGCCTTCTTTGCCTCCATTCCGCAGCGCTTAAAAGCGCCGGTCGCTGCTCGTAAGGGTTGGATTTCGTAATCTTGCGGGGCCAATGGCCGCCCGCGTCGTTATGAAACAACTCGTTATCGCCATTGACGGCTACTCTTCCTGCGGTAAAAGCACCACCGCCAAAGCCGTGGCCAGCCTGCTGCACTACGCCTACGTCGACACCGGTGCCATGTACCGCGGCGTTACGCTTTACCTACTCGAGCAAGGCATTGCCTTCGACGACCTGCTGGGCATTGAGCAGGCCCTGCGCGACATCAGCATCAGTTTCCGCCGCAACCGCCGCTCCGGCCGCAACGAACTGTTTCTGAACGGGGCGAACCGCGAGGACGACATTCGCCAGATGCGCATTTCCAACTCCGTGAGCGAGGTTTCGGTGATTCCGATGGTGCGGCACGCCATGGTGGCCCAGCAGCAGCGCATGGGCCGCAAGCGCGGCGTGGTGATGGATGGCCGCGACATCGGGACCACGGTTTTTCCCGATGCAGAAGTGAAAATCTTCATGACGGCCGAAGTGGAACTGCGCGCCAAGCGCCGCCAAGACGAGTTGGCTGAGAAAGGCGAAATGGTGCCCCTGGAAGACATCATCGAGAACCTGCGCAAGCGCGACCACCTCGACTCGACCCGCGCTGAGAGCCCCCTGCGCCGGGCCCCCGATGCCGTGCTGCTCGACACCACGCACATTACGATTTCGGAGCAGGTCGATTTTGTGTTGGACAGAGTATCGTCGGCACTTTTCACGGCCGGCTGGGAGTAGAAAAGGTTTTGGGGCATTAACAAGCCTGTTTTGCCTGAGCGTCGAAGAGTGCTTTGGCATGCTTGTGGCGCTTGAAGCATTGCCCAGGCTTGAGAACTCGTAACAGTAGCCTTGGGTGTGCGCACGATGGCGAGCAACTACTGCCAATACCCCACCTTGCTGCTGTACCTTTGCCCCGGCGAACTCCTCGCCACCGCAGTGGTGTTAAAGGCCCAGCATGAAGGTTACAATCGATAAGAATTCCGGCTACTGCTTCGGCGTAGAATTTGCCATCCAGATGGCAGAGGATGAGTTGGCGCAAGAAGAAACCCTGTATTGCCTCGGCGATATCGTGCACAACCGCATGGAAGTGGAGCGCCTGCACCAGCGGGGCCTGCGCATCATTGACCGCGAGCAGCTGGCCGAACTGCACAACTGCAAGGTCCTCATCCGGGCCCACGGCGAGCCGCCGGAAACCTACCAGCTAGCCCTGCAAAACAACCTGGAGTTGATTGACGCCAGCTGCCCGGTAGTACTCAAGCTGCAAAATCGCGTGAAGCACGCCTTCGACCTGAGCCAGCGCCAGGACGGCCAGATTGTGATTTATGGGCAGCCCGGCCACGCCGAAGTGGCCGGCCTCACGGGCCAGACCGGCAACCGCGCCATCATCGTGATGAACGAGGCCGACCTCGACCAGATTGACTTCGCCCGCCCCGTCACGCTCTTCAGCCAAACCACCAAAAGCACCGCCGGCTTCTACAAAATGAAGGCGTTGATGGAAGCCCGTATTCAGGCCGCCGGCGGCACAATGGACAGCTTCGATGCCAACGACAGCATTTGCCGGCAGGTGAGCAACCGCGAGCCGGCCCTGGCCAGGTTTGCCACCGAATTCGACGTGGTGCTCTTCGTGAGCGGCCGCAAAAGCTCCAATGGCAAGGCCCTGTTCTCGGTAGTGAATGGCGTGAATCCCCGCAGCTACTTCATCGAAAACGCCGACGAGGTGCAGAACGAATGGCTGGCCAACGTGCAGAGCGTGGGCATCTGCGGTGCTACCAGCACGCCGCTGTGGCTGATGCAGCAGGTAGCCGAACGCGTGGAAGGCGTCGGCGAACCGGTATAACTAACGCTCCTTTTAGCTAGACGGCTCCGCGTACCCGACGTACCCGACGTGGCCGGCGGCGCTGCAGCAGCCTGCGGTACACGCGCAGCAGGGTGGGTTGTGGCGTGCCGGCCAGAAACAGGGTTTGCACGGCCAGGTGTGTGAGTTCAGTGCGCAGCACGCCATGCACCACATACTTGCGCGCCGACGTAACGACGCTTTGTGGCATCACCACAAAACGGGCTTTGTGCTTGATGCGGATGGGCAAATCCACGTCTTCCATCAGCAGCATTTGCTCGTTGAAGCCGCCGAGTTGGTCAAAAAGTACCTTTTCTACGAACAAGCTCTGGTCGCCGAACTGAAAGGCCGGGGCATTGAAGCGCGAACACCAGCCACTGAACAGCAGCACCGGATGGCGTACATCGAAGCGCAGGCGGAAGCAGCCGCTGCGGTAGCCCCGCGCCTGGTACCGCCGGATGAGCTGCCCGAACCCAGCCGGCGGCAGCGTATCAGCGTGCAGAAAATAGAGAATGGCGCCGTGGGCCTGGCTGGCGCCAAAATTGAGCTGGGCCGCCCGGCCGGGTTTGGGCGCCGGTAGGGCGAGAGCCCCGTGGGCAGCCGCCTGGGCCAGGGTGTCGTCGGTGCTGCCGCCGTCGCTCACCAATACTTCGTAGGCGATACCCGCACCCACAGCGGCGTGCACGTGGGCCAGCGTGGCGGCGATGCTGTGCACCTCATTCAGCGTAGGAATGATGACCGAAAGGAGAGGGGCGGCGCTCATTTCACCCACACATCGGAAAGGAGTACCATGGCTACGAAAACGGCCATAGCCAGCTTGTAGCGTTTCGAGAGATGCCGCATAACGGGCTCGGCTGTTACTTCGGCAGCTGCAGGAGCTTGTTTGGCCAGGCCGCCCAGGGCAGCGAACGTGCCCAGCGCCAGCAGATAAAACACCACGTCGAGCGGGTCGAAGGTGCCGTCGGTAAAGTGCAGCAGCTGCACGGCTTCAATGCCCAGAGCCAGGGCCAATGGCAACAGCGTAAGCCGCCGACTGGCCGAGAGCGTCCCAATCCAGAGAAAAGCAAACAGCCACAGCGCGCCTGGTAGGTTGTACACGAACCACTCGGCCTGCGGCAGGTGCAGCATAGGCGGCTTGGCGGGCCAGAACGCCAGTAATACCTGGTTCACGATGGTGTTCGGGGAGCGGAACACGGCGTAGATGGTGAAGCTGATGAGCAGCGGCAGCAGGCAATAGAGCAGCGTTCGGCGCGTAGTTAGCATGTCGGCAAAAGGGGTTTTTGGATGTGCACGATGCGCCAGTAGCCGGCCCGCCCGTGGCGAATGCGCACGGTTGCACCGGGAGCCAGCAAAGGGCTCAGGGGAAAAAATGACTTAAACCCCAGAAGCTTGCCTGCCGGGGTCAATAGCCGGTCGAGCTGCCGCAGCGGGCCGTGCTCGGGCGTGAAATGATTGAGCAGGTAAATGTGCCCACCGGGCCGCAGGGAGGCGTAATAGGCATTGAGGAGCGCGCCGGGGTTTTCGACCACCGACAGCGAATTGCAGAACACAACATGTTCGAACCGACCGGCCTCGTGCTGGAAATCCTCGCCGGCCGCGTGCTGCAAGTCAACCTGCACCTCGGGGTGCGCGGCGGCTTTTTTGCGGGCTAGGTTCAGCATCGGTAGCGAGCAGTCGATGGCCGTGACGTGCTTGTGCGGGGCATAGTAGGGCAGCGAAATGCCGGTGCCCACGCCCACTTCCAGTACGTGGTCGCCGGGTTCGGCATTCACGGCTTCCACCAGGCGGCGCACCAGCGGCTGGTAGAACCAGAGCAGGGCCGCGTCGTAGATGCGCGCCAGGAAGAAATAGCGGAAATTACTCAGCTGCGTGCTCATGGCGGCGGGGTTGTCCGGGAAGCCCCGGCTATGTTACAGCCAAGTTACGGGCAGCTGCCCAAAATGACGGCCGTGGCGATGAAGCATTTCTGCCTATCTTTAACTACATGTCCGATTCTTTCGAAACTCCGCATGTAGGCCCGGCCCTGAAGGCCAGCCACCCCGCGCCCGCCGTGCTGCCGGTTGCGCGCCGCCGAAAGGGTTTTCGCGCCGGCCTCTACAATGTGAAAGGGCTGATTAACATCATTCGGGGCGACATTATTCACAACACCTTCGGCGCTTTCCATGTGCTGCGGCTGTGGCACGTGCAGAAGCTGACCTCGGGTCTGGTGGGTAAACAGCATGCCTGGGCCACCGGCCTCGATCCCGCCACCGGGCAGCCGGTCTGGCCGCAGAACGTGGTGTTTCGCACCACACCCACGCCGGGTGCGGGCTACGAGCCCGACGAAACCATTCTGGCGAAAGTGGGCGGCTTTCTGGCCGATATGGTGAAGAAGTCGACGCCGGTGCCGGAAATTCCGCATGGCCCCGAGCGCCGCATGCCCCACGTGGTGAACTACCTGCACGGCTCGGTGCACTTCAACGGTATGTGGCTGCTGTTCAACAAGTTTGACGAGGCCAAGCATTTCTTCGCCGATGCCAGCTTCCGGCGGGAGTTTGTACGGCTGGTGCGGCGCGAGCGGCGCGAAGTCACGCTGGTGTTTCGCGAGCGCAAGTATGACCCCGTGGAGTACGCCTACTTTTCGGGCTTCATCATGGCCAACTTCCCGTGGTTTGCCAACGTGAACGGGCCGGGCAAAAAGGTGATGTGGGGCAATCCCGCGCCCTACGCGGCTATGAACATCATCAACGGCAGCTGGGTGCGCGACGTGGATGCATTGCGCCGGGGCCGGCCCAGCTTCCTACGGGCACCGTTGGTAGCCGAGCAGTATTTCACGGTCAGCTACGGGCAGCCGGTGCCCGGCTCGCACTTTGTGGAACGGCTGGTGGCCTTTGTGGAGAATGAGTGGGTGCGCCGCCGGGGCTTCAACGCGGGCCTGTTTTTCATCGACCGCAAACAGATTGACCCGCGTATTTACGAGAAATACCAGACCGATAAAACGGTGCTGAATGCGAAGCAGACGGAGGTGCCCAGCCCGTTTACGCCGCCGGAAGGGTAAGGCTGCCAGCAAATGCTGCCGGCCATCTAACTTTGGCGGAACTCTGCATCTACCAATGAAAACCTGCTTGCTCCTGATAGCCTCTGTAGGCTTCGCCACTATCGGATGGGCTCAAGGCCCCGCCATGCCTTCCTCCGCATCCGGAGAGACCATAAATTTTAAACAGACATTGGGCTTTGGTCAGGCTGAATTGACAACGGCAGGTGGTGAAAAAAGCCTTGTCTACATTCCCCTCAGCTCGCTGGGTTTTGGCTCGGTAGTGCCCGTATTCAGACGGGAGGAGGATATTGATAGCCCAGGCGCCCAGCCGCTTCTCATCAGCGTAGATAATGTGCAGATGATTCGCGCCCACGCAACTGGTCAGTATCTGGAGCACATGGTGGTGAAAGGCCGGCGCCGGCATCAGTTGGCCGTTCGGGTGTTGGATGGACCGGTTGAGCTATTCAGCTACACGCAGGTTCAGCCGAATACGGGTGGCCCGTTGGGCTTTCAGGCAGCGCCGCAGGCATCGGTGAAGTGCCAGTGGTACATTCGGCGGCAGGGGCAGCTGGTCGAAGTCGTCCATGGAGGCTTCACAAAACAGATGGCCGCTTATTTCCACGACGACCCGGTAGTAGTGGAAGCGTTAGCCAGTAGAAGCGTAGGCTACGACGATATGAAGATGCTGGTGCAAATGTATAATCAGCACCAAACGCCAGTTGCCGACCCGACGAAGTAGCCATTGATGGGCTAGGCTGGGGTAAGCTGCTGCTCATATAGCTGCCGGTTCTCCTCGTCAAACGCCACGAACACCACCGTTTGCGGCCACTCGTGTGCTGCCAGCCACTGCTGCACTTCGCGCACAGCCACCGCAGCAGCTTCTTTTTTCGGGTAGCCATAGATGCCGGTACTGATGCCGGGGAAGGCCACGCTGGCGAGCTGGTTCTCTTCGGCCAGGCGCAGGCTGTTGCGGTAGCAACTGGCCAGTAGCGCGGGTTCGCCCTTGTGGCCGCCGTTCCAGACCGGCCCCACGGTGTGGATGACGTGCCCGGCCGGCAGCCGCCCGCCGGTGGTGATGACCGCCTCGCCGGTTTTGCAGCCGCCCTGCCGCGCCCGGATGGCGCGGCACGCCTCCAAGACAGCCGGACCGCCCGCGCGGTGAATAGCGCCATCGACCCCACCGCCCCCGAGCAGGCTGGAATTGGCCGCATTCACGATGGCCGAAACTGGCTGGCGGGTGATGTCGCCCTGCACAAGCTGAATGCGGGTTGAAAGAAAAGAAGCCAACATGAGCAGGTAGGGTGTAATGGAAATCGAAAGGTAGCGATGTATGCATTACGCTTCGGCAGCGGCACTTGGTGCTGATTCCGAAACGGAGGTCCACAGTTCAGCCCCTGCTTTCGACGCTTGGGAAGCCGTTTCCAACCGTTCGGCAACTGCCGCTTGCGGGCGAGTTCGGCGCTTGGCTACCTTTAAATCATCAAACCAATCATCCTCATCCCCAAGCTCATGGAACCCCTGCAACGCGACCCCTACCTGTGGCAAACGGCCAAAGCCCGCGCCAAATTTCAAGCGAACCTGCTGTCGTTTTTGTTTGTGAACGCGACGCTGTGGGTTATCTGGGCGTTTGCCGAGCCGCACCACTATGGCCGGTCTTTCCACTCCGAAATTCCCTGGCCGCTGTGGATAACCTTCTTCTGGGGCCTGGGGCTGATTAAGCGCGGCATTGCGGCCTACGGCGGCTTCAGCTACGAGCAGCGCGCCCAGCGCGAGTACGACCGCCTGGCCCGCGAACAGGCCGACCCGCTCGACCGCTACCGCTAAGCGTTGCAGAGCTCTGCACCAGCACTTTCATTACCCTAAACACCCTTCCTCTTCCACTTTCTTTTTTCTGCTCCGGCCGAGGCTGAAGGACTTACGAGATTTCTCGTAGGCCCGACGGACTCGGCCGGTTTGTTTCAGCGGGCTGAGCCGGAAATGCGCAACATTGGGGCCGCATCGGTGCCGCCGCCTATATTCACCGCATGAACCGCCCCCCCAAGCGCCTGCTCGGCCGCCGCGAGCTGATTGATTTTCCGGCTTTCGCGCTGGGCGGCATCGAGGCCAAAGTCGACACCGGGGCCTATACCAGTGCCATCCATTGTACCAACATTCGCCTCGAACCCGACGCCCACGGGCGGCCCGTGCTGCTGGTGAACTTGCTCGACCCCGGCCACGATGGCGCCGACGGCCGGCCCCTCGCCTTTCCCGATTTCGTGCTGCGCGACATTCGCTCCAGCAACGGCGAGGTACAGGAGCGCTACGTTATTCAGGCCGTAGTGCAGCTCTACGGTAAGCATTTCGAGGCCGAGTTTTCGCTCTCCGACCGTTCCGACATGAAGTACCCCGTCTTGCTGGGCCGCAGCCTGTTGCGGCAGGGCCGCTTTGTGGTTGATGTGGCCCGGCGCAACCTTTCCTACAAGGCGCAAGCCCGCGCCGCTGCCCGCCGCGCCCGCTCCTGAGCTGATTTGTGCCGTATTTGCGTCCTGAAAACACACTTCCTTTCTCACCCTCACCAAACCGCCGCCTTCCCGTGAAACTGGCCATTCTCTCGCGCGAGCCGAATTCCTACTCGACCCAGCGGCTGGTGGCGGCCGCCGTGGCCGCCGGCCACGAGGCCCTGGTAGTCGACCACTTGCAATGCAACCTAGTGCTCGAAAAGGGCAAGCCTGGCATCATCTACAAAGGCAAAAAGCTGGAAGGCATCGACGCCATTATTCCGCGCATTGGGGCCTCGGTTACGTTTTACGGCACGGCCGTGGTGCGGCAGTTCGAGATGATGAAGGTGCGCACCGCCATCGATAGCCAAGCCATTGTGCGCTCGCGCGACAAGCTCCGCTCGATGCAGATTTTGAGCCGTGCTGGCGTGGGCATGCCCAAAACGGCCTTCACCAATTTCTCGGCCGACGTGCCGGCCATGATTGAGCAGGTGGGCGGCGCCCCCGTCATCATCAAGCTGCTCGAAGGCACCCAGGGCCTGGGCGTGGTGCTCGCCGAGTCGGCCAAAGCTGCGCAATCGGTGATTGAAGCCTTTCACAACCTCAAGGCCCGCATCATCGTGCAGGAATTTATCGCCGAAAGCAAAGGGGCCGATTTGCGCGCCTTTGTGGTTGACGGTGAAGTGGTAGGGGCCATGAAGCGCCAGGGCAAAGAGGGCGAGTTCCGCTCGAACCTGCACCGTGGCGGCTCGGGTACCCTCGTGAAGCTCACGCGGACCGAAAAGGCGGCTGCCCTGCTCGCCACCAAGGCCCTCGGCCTGGGCATTGCCGGTGTGGACATGCTGCAGAGCAAGCGCGGCCCGCTGGTGCTCGAAGTGAACTCCTCGCCCGGCCTCGAGGGCATTGAGAAAGCCACTGGGCAGGACATTGCCGGCCGCATCATCGAATACACTGCCGCCCTCGCTAGCAAGAAAAAGACCAAGGCGAAACCGAAAAAAGGCGAAGCGCAGGGCGTGGACGCGCAATCGGATGTGCCGGGCGGGAAGTAGCAGTTGGTGCGCTCGTACGCCAAAAAGCACGTCATGCCGAGCGCAGCCGAGGCATCTCGCGTGCCACCGCTAATTCTTTTTCTGGCGATTGGTTTACTATCCCAAGCGAGATGCCTCGGCTACGCTCGGCATGACGGCCTTGCGTGACGTTCTTAATTGTTTAGGTTATCACTTGTGTAGACCTTCTCGTTACTGGTTCTCCTCATGCCCAACTCCGCCGCTCCGTTCCACCTCAACGGCCTCACCATTCAGCCCGGCGAGCAGGTACTCACGCGGCTGGTGATTTCGAAGCTGCCGTCGGGCACGGTGATTGACGTGCCGGTACATGTGCTGCGCTCCTTAGAGCCCGGCCCTACGCTGCTGCTGATGGGCGGCATGCACGGCGACGAGGTGAACGGCATCGAGACCATCCGGCGGCTGGTGCGGCGCGAGCTGCTGATGCCGCTGCGGGGCTCAGTCATCGCCATTCCCATTCTCAATATCTACGGGTTTCTGAATTTCAGCCGCGACGTGCCCGATGGCAAGGACGTGAACCGCTCGTTTCCGGGGTTTCCGCGCGGGTCGCTGGCCGGGCGGGTGGCCCACCGCTTCATGCGCGAAATCATGCCCCTGATTGACTATGGCATCGATTTTCACACGGGCGGTGCGGCGCGGGCCAACTTTCCGCAGGTGCGCGCCCTGCTGGGCGTCGAACCCGAAGTAGATGCGCTGGCGGCGGCCTTCGCGGCCCCGTTCACGCTGCACGCGGCCCTGCGGGTGGGTTCGCTGCGGGAAGCAGCCCATAGCCTGGGCAAGCGCATCATCGTGTACGAAACCGGCGAGAGCCTGCGGCTCGATGAGCCCGGCATTGAGGAAGCGCTGGCGGGCACGATGCGCGTGCTCCACCACTTAGGTATGGGACCCAAGGCACCGCCACCGGCCCGGGCGGGCATTGTGTGCCGCCGGCACACGTGGCTGCGGGCACGGTTTGCGGGCTTGTTCCGGTCGCACGTCGAGAATGGGCAATTCGTTGAAAAGGGGCAGATTTATGGCTCTATTGCCGACCCCTACGGCCAGCAGTCGGTACGGCTGGAATCGCCGGTGAGCGGCTACGTGATTGGGCTGAACCACATGCCCGTGGTGAATCAGGGCGATGCCCTGCTGCACATCGCCGTACCAGAATAATATCATACGATGAGCTTACAACTACCTGTTTCTGATGGCCAAGTGCGTCTGCGGCACCTGCGGGCGACCGATTTGCCCGTTTTTGCGGCCTACCGCGCCGACCCGAAAGTGGCCCGTTTTCAGGGCTTCGACCCGTATACCGAGGCGCAGGCGGCCGCTTTTATTGCCCGTCAGGCCACGGCTGCGGTCCCGGCCGCGCCGGGCAGCTGGTTACAGCTGGCCATTGCCGACGCGGCCGATGACCAGTTGCTGGGCGACTGCGCCCTGCACCTTTACGCGCACGAGCCACGCATTGGGGAAATAGGTATTACGCTGGCAACACGCTGGCAGGGGCAGGGGTTGGCGCGCCAAGCCGTGCACGAATTGCTGGCCTTGTGTTTCGGGCAGCTACAACTGCACCGCGTGGTAGCCCTCACAGATGTGCGCAACCTGCCTTGCGTAGCCCTGCTGGAGAGTGCTGGCTTGCGGCGGGAAGGTCATTTTCGGCAAAACGGTTGGTACAAGGGCGAGTGGTGTGACGAATACCAGTACGCAATGCTTGGGGCCGAATGGGCTGCGCGCCAGTAGCCCCCTGCTACTGAAGGAATGCTGGCAGCGTGCCCGCAATTCACTCCCTATTGCCTTACTTTTGTCCTTTCCTCATCTCTTGTTTTCAATGAAAAACCCTCTTCAGCTTACCATTAACATTGTGCTGGCGCTGGCTGTGGCCGGCTTGTATTTCCTGCATTTCAACCACAAGCCGGTGGCCCCGGCCATTGCAACCGATAGCAGCACGGCCGTAGTAAGCTCCAACGAGCCCGCTGCCGCTGCCACCGGAACTGCCACCGCCGATGCCGCCGCTACGCCCGCCGTGGCTACTGCGCCAGTGCAGGACAATACCGGCGACTTCTCGGGCAAGCTGGCCTACGTGGAGTCGGGCAAGATGCTTGATGGCTACCAAGGCATGAAAGACGCGCGTAAGTCGTTCGAAGCCAAGGCCCGCGGCTGGGAAAAGCAGAACCAGGCCATGCTGGCCAGCTTTAAGGCCAACGTGGAAGGCTACCAGAAGCAGGCCCCGACCCTGAGCGCCGAGCAGCGCGCAGCTACCGAGCAGAAACTGCAGGAACAGCAGCAGCAGGTGGCCCAGCAGCAGCAGATGCTGCAGGCCCAGGCCCAGCAGGAGGAAGGCAAGCTCACCCAGAGCGTGCTCGAAAGCGTGAACAAGAAAGTGGAGGCGTACGGCAAAGCCCACGGCTACAAGCTTATCCTGATTGCTGCGCCCAGCGGTACCATTGCCTACGGCGAGAAAAACCTCGACATCACCGCGCCGGTGCTGGCGTACCTGAACGCCAACTACCGGAAGAAGTAGGCGTCGGCCCGTTGATTCTGGGCTAAGTTGAACGTCATGCCGAGCGGAGCCGAGGCATCTCGCGTGAAGTAGTAACTCAATCGATTGGATTGCTACTGCACGCGAGATGCCTCGGCTCCGCTCGGCATGACGTTCTGTTTTTCGGCAACTCCTGGAAATTATCCCTAAACCCAAGCAACCCTGGCGGCTAAATTCTGCTCTTCACCCAGCCCTCACTTTGCCAATAAAACAGCCCTGCAGCCGTTGGGGCCGCACGCTGGCTGACCGAGGGCCGGTTCCTTTCCATCTTTCCCTCTGCATGAAAACACTTTTCCGGATGGCCGCGCTGAGCTGCGTGGTGCTGCTGGGCGCGACTACGGCGCAGGCGCAGCAAGCTAGTCGACTTACCATTAGTGGCTACGTGCGCGATGGTGCCACCGGCGAAAGCCTGCCCGGCGTGGCAGTAGTGCACCCGGCCAGCGGCCAGGGCACCAGTACCAACACGTTCGGCTTTTATTCGCTCACGCTGGCCGCCAGCCCCGATTCGGTGCGGCTCTTGGTGTCGGCGCTGGGCTACGAGAAGCTGCGGCTGGCCCGCAAAGCCGACCGCAGCTTCACCCATGATTTCCGCCTGAAACCGTCGTCGGCCGAGTTGGCGGGCGTGGAAGTGGTGGGCAGTCGCGAGGAGAAAATTGCCGAAAGCACGCGCATGGGCACCATCAACATTCCGGTGAAGCAGATAAAGCTGCTGCCCGCCCTGTTTGGCGAAACCGACGTGCTGAAGGCGCTGCAACTGCTACCCGGCGTGCAGGCCGGCGGCGAAGGCAGCAGCGGCCTCTATGTGCGCGGTGGCTCGCCCGACCAGAACCTGCTGCTGCTCGACGGCACGCCCATCTACAACGCCTCGCACCTGTTCGGCTTCTTCTCGGTGTTCAACGCCGACGCCATTAAGAACGTGGAGCTGATAAAGGGCGGGTTTCCGGCGCGGTACGGCGGGCGGCTGTCGTCGGTGGTCGACATCACAATGAAGGAGGGCAACATGGAGAAGTTGCACGGCGAAGGCGCCATCGGCCTCATCGCCTCGCGCCTGACCGTGGAAGGGCCCATTAAGAAGGACACGGCCTCGTTCATCTTCTCGGCCCGCCGCACCTACATCGACATCCTAGCCCGGCCCATCATCAAAGCGCAGGCAGGGGGAACCACTGCCGGCTACTACTTCTACGACCTGAACGGCAAGCTGAACTGGAAGCTGAGCCCGCGCGACCGCCTGTACCTGAGCGGCTACCTGGGCTACGACGAGTTTTACGCCAACGACAAAAGCACCCGTAGCAACGGCGACTACAGCCAGCAGGATAATGCGCTGGGCTGGGGCAACCGCATCGCCGCGCTGCGCTGGAACCACATTGTAAACGACCGGCTGTTTCTCAATACCCACCTTACCTACACGCGGTACCAGTTCGACGTAGGCATTACGCAGGAGGACCGTTACACCAACAACGGCCAAGCCCAGGTTGAAAAATTTTCGCTGAACTACCTGTCCAATATTCAGGACATGAGCGCGAAGATGGACTTCGACTATGTGCCCAACCCCAACCACTACGTGCGGTTTGGCGGGCAGTACATTCGGCACCAGTTCCGGCCCGGGGCCACGCAAACCAAAGGCGCTAGCAACCCCGACGATAACAAGGAAATTGGCCGGCGCATTGGCGCCAACGAGGCCAGCCTCTACGCCGAAGACGATGTGAAGCTGACCGACCGCCTGAAGGTGAACGTCGGGCTGCGCCTGAACAGCTTTCTGGTGGATAAGAAGCTGTACCCCAGCGTGGAGCCGCGCGTGTCGGCCCGCTACCTGCTCACGGAGGACTGGGCCCTCAAGGCCGCCTACGCCCGCACCACGCAGTACATCCACCTGCTCACGAACAGCGGCATTGGCCTGCCCACCGACTTGTGGGTGCCCAGCACGGCCCGCACGCTGCCCCAGAAGGCCCAGCAGTTCAGCCTGGGCGCGGCCCGCAACCTGCGCTTCCACGACGAGGCCTTCGAGCTGAGCTTGGAAACCTATTACAAGCCCATGCAGAACCTGATTGAGTTTCGGGAAGGGGCTGATTTCATCGGGACAACCGACGACAACTACGAGAGCAAAATCACGAACGGGCAGGGGTGGGCCTACGGGGCCGAATTGTTTCTGCAGAAGAAAACCGGCCGCACCACCGGTTGGATTGGCTACACCCTGGCTTGGAGCAACCGCCGCTTCGCCGAGCTGAACCAGGGCCAGACGTTCCCCTACAAGTACGACCGGCGCAACGATTTCAAGCTGGTTGTCATCCACGAGTTCAACAACCGGCTCACGCTTTCGGGCACGTTCGTGTACGGCACCGGCAACGCCGTGACGCTGGCCCAGGGCCGCTACCAGCTGGGGCCTTACGCGGTGTACGACGACTACGGCCCGCGCAACAGCTACCGCATGGCCGCCTACCACCGCCTCGACCTCGACCTGAGCCACACCAAGAAGAAGCGCTGGGGTGAAGTCGTAAACAGCATCAGTGTGTACAATGCCTACAACCGGCACAACCCCTACTTCATTTACCTGGGCCGGGCGGCGGGCAGCACCACGCCCAGCTACCGGCAGGTGTCGCTGTTTCCCATTCTGCCTTCGTTCAGCAAAACGTTTCGGTTTTGATGCTTATCTATAATCCCCTGTCATCCTGAGCGCAGCGAAGGACCTTATCGCGTCATCACGTCCGTGCCCGGTGGAATACTGCAAACTGGTCAGGCGTGATAAGGTCCTTCGCTGCGCTCAGGATGACAAACGATTTTGATTTTCCCACTAATGAAAAATAGCCTCCTCTTTCTCTTCGCTGTGCTGGCCCTGGTGGGCTGCGAATCGGCTACCGACTTGCCCGAGCCGCCGCATACCCCTCGGGTATCGTTGTTCTACCTGCTCACGCCGGCCCCGCAGGACTCGGCGTTCGATGAGCTGTTCCGGCAGCGGCAGCTCTACATCAGCAGCAGCCAAAGCGTGTTTAAAGGCGAGCAGCTGCAGGGACGGGCCAACGCAGCAGTGGAATTGCGCGACGCTGGCGGCCGCGTGGTGGAGCGCTACCGCCCCGTAATTAGCAACTACGTGTCGAGCTACGGCGGAGACCCTGGCTACTACCGCCCCATTTTGGGGTTCCGGCCTCAGGTGGGCCAGGCCTACACGTTGCGGGCCACGTTGCCCGGCCTCGAAACCGCCGAAAGCACGCTCACGTTGCCGGCGGCTCCCAACATCGAAAGCGCCTCGTTTCAATCGCGGAGCAGTTCGAACCCCAACACAAGCTATTCGTATGGCCGGTTGACCGTGACCGTAGCCGACGACCCCAATGCGGCCAACTATTACTTAGTCTTCGCTCACCTGATCGACGCGCAGGGCAAGTCCTTGGCCTATGGCTCGCTTGAGCCCGACAACGACAACCAATCAAGTTCGGCCAACATCGAACAGGTTCAGCTGTCGAGCGCCCGCAGCCAGTTCAATTTGGGCGCCTATGGCCTGCAGCCCTTTGCCGATACCAACCTCAACGGCCAGCGCTTGACGCTCACTTCCAACATTCGCTACAACACTGGCTGTTACTCGCAGGGGCCTTGCCCGAGCGCGGCCTTTATTGAGGTAACCGTGAGCAGCCTCACGGCCGACACGTATAACTTTTACCTATCGAGCCGCCGCTACAACGACAGCGACGGTAACATCTTTGCTGAACCCGCCCCCCTGGCCGGAAACGTGCGCCAGGGCTACGGCCTGTTTGGCGGCGCGACTGATGCCACCTACCGCATTCCGCTGTAAAAACGGCGGTGGCGTGGTCCAAATTTTGCTGGTATTCGTTCCGATTGGTTCCCCTTTGTTGTAGGCGTTAAACCTCGCGCAGCGTTACTGGTCTTAGGTTCGCAATTTGACTTATCGTCCGTTTTCTAAAGCCTTTCTCTCATGAAAACCCGCTCGTTTTATTTATTGATAACGTTGTTGCTAGCGGGCGCTTTTGCCCGCCCGGCTGCCGCTCAGGTTCGGGCCAACATTTCGTTTGGCTACCCGCCCCGGGCCTACTACGGGCCGCGCTACTACGCACCCCGGCCCCCGGTGGTGTACGCCGTACCGCCGCCCCCGGTGTATTACGCTCCGCGCCCCGTGTATTATGCTCCGCGCCCGGTTTACTACGCGCCACGCCCGGTGTACTATGGCCGGGGCCACGGCCGCGGGCATGGCCGCCGCTGGTAGGTTTCGGGTTCGTTACTCTTTGAATAAAAGCCCTGCGGGTCTCCGGCGGGGCTTTTTGTTGCCCGATGCCGACGAACTGGCGGGCTCGCTCCGGCAGAATTAGCGTAGGTTTGAGCCGGCGTTTCGGCGCTGCATTCTCACCCTCTCCGCTTCCCTTGAATCCCGCCCCAAGCCCGGCGCGCCCTTTGCGGGTGCTGCCGATAATCGTGTTCGCGCAGTTTGCGTGCACTTCCCTGTGGTTTGCCGGCAATGCCGTGCTGCCCGAAATGCTGCGCGAAGGGCACCTGCGCGGCCTCACGGCGGGCGCAGCCGTGTCGGCGGTGCAGCTGGGGTTCATCGTGGGTACGCTACTAGCTAGCCTGCTGCGGGTAGCCGACTTGTTGCCCCCGGCCCGGCTGTTTGTGCTGTGTGCGGTGGTGGGCAGTGCGCTCAATGCCGGTTTGCTGCTGCCAGACGCAACTCCGCAGCTGGTGCTGGCCCTGCGCTTCGGAACGGGCCTTTTTCTGGCGGGTATCTACCCGGTGGGCATGAAAATAGCCGCCGACCATTTCGAAACCGGACTGGAGCGGGCCTTGGGGTATTTGGTGGGGGCCTTGGTGCTGGGCACGGCGTTTCCTCACCTGCTGCGGCTATTGGCTGGCGGCTGGGCATGGCGGGCAGTGGTGCTGGCTACTTCGGGCCTGGCGTTGTTAGGCGGGTTGCTGCTGTGGGCGCGCGTGCCCAATGGCCCGTTTCGGCGGCCTGCTGCCCGGCTCGATGCGGCGGTACTGCGCACGGTGCTGCGGCACCGCCTGTTTCGGCAAGCAGCGCTGGGCTACTTCGGCCATATGTGGGAGCTATATACTTTCTGGGCCTTTGTGCCACTGCTGCTGGCTACTCACGCGCGCCTACACCCCGGCCAACCGGCGTATGGTCCGGGCTGGGCATTCGGGCTAATTGCGGCCGGAGCCCCGGCCTGCGTGCTGGGCGGCTACCTGGCCCGGCGCTGGGGCAGCCTGCCCACGGCGCGGCTCGCGCTGGCCGTTTCGGGCGGGTGCTGCCTGCTTAGCCCCTGGTTGCTGGCGTTGCCACGGCCGGCATTTGTGGGGGCAGTGCTGGTGTGGGGCATGGCCGTGGTAGCCGACTCGCCGCAGTTCTCGACCCTCGTGGCCCAACGGGCCCCGGCGGGCACCACCGGCACGGCGCTCACGCTGGTTACCTGCGTGGGTTTTGCCCTCACCATAGTTAGTTTGCAGGTGTTTGCGGCGGTGCAGGGCTGGGTGGCGGCGCCCTACTTATTCTGGGTGCTGGTGCCCGGGCCGGTGCTGGGCTTGCTGGCTACCCGGGCCCCGGCAGTTACAGTAGCCTGATAGCGCAATTTTGCTTAATCTTGTGTTGCTTACTCTGTCCTGAAATTCTTAACTACTCGTCGTTTATGAAACTTGCCTACTTTGCCCTGAGTGCCGCCGTGCTGCTGGCTGGCTGCAACCAAACGCCGCCCGCTACCTCCACGCCCACCGCCGAGGTGCCTGCCGCCACCGCGACACCTGCGGCGGCCGACTCGGCCGCCACGGCCACTACCACGGCGCCGGATGCCGCCGCTACTGCCCCTACACCCGCGGCTGCCCCGGTCCTCAAGAATGCTGAGACGATGAAAGTGTCGTTCAGCTTCAAGTCCACGCCCAACCCCGACGACCCCAAGCACCCGCGCACCAGTGCCCACCTGGTGGTGCAGGGCAGCCAGCCACTCGATATTGACCTGGGCAAGTTCACGGGCAAGCCCGACATGGTAGACGCCGCTAAAGGCAAAGCCGCCAACTTCCCAGCCGACATGATGCTGGCTTTCCGCAGCTACGACGCCGCTTCGGGCGTTAGCCAGGACCTAGCCGTGCTGCACCCCGATGCCCGCCACCTGCGCGTGGTGCAGCGCCGCGTAGAAGAAACTAACCCCGAAGGCGGCAAATTTGAAACCTCGCGCGAGGTGCCCCTGCCAGCCAATACCCTGGTAGTAGCCGCGCCAATGGCCAAAAAGTAGGGCAACCAACAAGAAGTTCGAAGGGGGCGCAGAGTACGGTTTTCCGTATCCTGCGCCCCCTTCGGCTTGTGCCTGGGTTCTACGCTGCTAATAGATGAAAGAGCCGTAATGCGCCAAGCGGTGAACCGCCCTGATAGTTGCGACCTGCCCCGTTGCAAACCCCTTGCACGGCAGCATATTGAGGCCTTGCCAATGCGTTTCAACCGCTTTTGTGCCTTGGAGCTAAGCTTTGCTTTAAAGCCGTTGGCTGCAAAACAGCTTCTTTTGCATAAATTAATTGTTCGATGAAATTTCCTTCTTTCCTATTGCTGGCGTTGCTGCCAGTAGTTGCCCTAGCCCAAACCACACCTCCTGCCGGCCCGGCAACGCCTGTGGCGCCCCCCGTTGCAGCCGTTGTGCCGGCGGTTGCCAGCCCCCTCACTACCTACGGCTTTGTGGATGCCTATTACGGCTACGATTTCGACCACGCCAACGACAACGACCGCCAGGGGTTTCTCTACTCGCACGGTCGGCAGAACGAGTTCACCATCAACCAGGCCCTGGTGGGGGTGCGCTACGACGATGGCAAGGTTCGCGGGGCGGTGGGCCTGCACGCCGGCAGCTACGTAAGCGCCAACTACGCCGCCGAAGACCCCGTGTTTCGGCACGTGTATGAGGCATACGCTGGCTTCCGCCCCTTTGCCAAGGCCTGGCTCGACATGGGGATTTTTGGCTCGCACATCGGGTTTGAGTCGGCCATTTCGAAGGACAACTGGACGCTGACCCGCTCCGTAATGGCCGAGAATTCACCTTACTACCAATCGGGTGCCCGTTTCACTTATGAAGTTGGCGCTAAGCTGACCCTAACCGGGCTGGTGCTGAATGGCTGGCAGAACATCCGCGAAACCAACCAGTCCAAAGCCCTCGGCACCCAAATTCAATGGAAGCCGTCGGATAAGCTGCTCATCAATAGCAGCACTTTCTACGGCAACGAGCAGCCCGTGGGCTCGCCGGTTCGCCGCCGCTATATGCACGATTTTTACCTCACCTACGCCGCCACCGAGCGCACCAATCTGGCGGTGGTGTTCGACGTGGGCAAGCAGCGCGGCGTGAGCAGCGAGCAGTACGACACCTGGCACGCGGCGTCGGTTTTTGTCAAGTATAAGCTGGCCGATACGTTTTCGACCACGCTGCGCGGCGAATACTATTACGCCGAGCGCGGCGTCATTATCAGCAGCATCATGCCGGAGGCGTTCGACAGTGACTTTCGGGTAGCTGGTGGTTCGGTCAACCTCGATTATTTGCCCACCAGCAATGTCGCTTTTCGGGTCGAAGGCCGGTACCTGAACGGGATGCAGGGCGTATTTGCCCGCCTCGACAACCCCGACAACCCCGACAACCGCAGCTACGGCAACGTGACAACGAGCATTGCCCTGTCGTTTTAACCAAGCGTTACTTCCGTCCGGGAATTTCCTGCAGCGTCCAGGTATTGCCGTCGGGGTCCTGGAACGCGGCGTACTTAATGCCGCCCATGTTCTGGATTTCGCCCATTGCCACCCCCCGGCCGACCAGCTCGGCGCGCGCCTCGGCAATGTCGGCCACTACTAGGTGCAGGCCGCGCAGCGAACCCGCCGGCATGGCAATGCCCGCCAGCCCCGCGGCCAGCACAATGGAGCAGGCCGAGCCCGGCGGCGTGAGTTGCACCACGCGCACGGTATCGTTGGGCCGCACGTCGTGGTCGAGGCGAAACCCAACCTGCTGCACGTAAAAAGTTTTGGCGCGGTCGATATCGGCCACCGGCACAGGAATGAGCTCCAGTTGCAGGTCCATTAGGATTAAGCGTTGGCTGGTTGGTAGGTAAGCACCAGCACGCCCGCGCTGGTGGTGTGCGACGACTTGAGCGTGAAATTGGTGGGCGCATCGGCAAACAGGCGCTTGCCACTGCCCAGCACTACGGGGAACACCATAAGCCGGTATTCGTCAATCAGGCCGTGCTGGCGCAGGTATTCCACCAGCTGGCCGCTGCCGTAGATGAGCAGGTTCTGGCCAGGCTCCTGTTTCCGGCGGGCTACGGCGGTGGCCACGTCGCCGGCAATGCTTTCGGCGTTCCACTCAGCGGCTTGCAGCGCGTGCGAAGCCACGTATTTGGGCATGCCGTTCATGCGGGCGGCGAAACCGGTTTCATCCTTCATACCGGGCCAGGCCGCAGCAAATCTGTCGTAGGTGACGCGGCCCAGCAGCAGAGCATCGCTGGAGAACAGCAGTTCCTGCTGAAACTCGCCCAACTCGTCGTTGAAATAGGGGCCGGTCCAGCCGGGGTTTCCATCACGCCATCCAGGGTGAGGTAGTTCAATTCTAAACAGACGAGCAATTAGCTGGGCAGCTGGAGCTCGAAATGCAGCTTTAGCAGGGAGGCAATTTTTTCCGGTGTCAGGGGCTTGTTGAGGCGGCCGGCGGCGGGTAAATCGTCGAGGCGGCTGAGGTCGCGCGCATCAACCGAAGTCGAAAGCACAATAACCGTCGTCTTGCTCCGCTGGGCCAGGGGCAGCAACTGGTACGCCTGCAGAAATTCGATGCCGTTCATGATGGGCATCTGAATATCAAGCAGAATGAGCGTCGGGAAGGTGGGGGCCGGGGCCTCGCCAACCGGTTGCAGCAGCGCCAGGGCTTCCTGCCCATTTTCGGCCACTACCACCTGGTCGGCCACGTTGAGGCGCTTGAGCAGCCGCTGATTCAGAAAGTTATTGGTCGGGTCGTCGTCGACCAACAGCACACTGCGTAGCTTTTGCATAAGCTCCGCGTACGACAGATGCGAACGTAAGGTTTAGGGGAATTAGAGGTGCTCGGGCAGCTGCACCGTGAAGGTGCTGCCAATGCCCGGCTGGCTCGTTACCAGAATACTACCACCCGCGTTTTCGACAATGCGCCGCACCATGTACAGGCCCACGCCCGTGCCCTCGACGTGGGTGTGTAGCCGCCGAAACATCACAAACAGCTTGCTCTGCTGCTCTTCGCTCAGGCCCAGGCCGTTGTCGTGCACTTCCAGCCGCACTGTGCCTTCGGCGCAGTGGGCGCGCAGCACTACCAGCGGGGCTCGGCCCTGGGCGTGGTATTTGATGCCGTTGCTGAGCAGGTTGTAGAGAATGCTGCGCAGGTTCTTGGGCGAGAAGTGGACGGTGGGGCAGGCGGCCAGGTCGAGTACCAAGCGGCCGCCTGCAGCCTCGAGGGTGGGGGCCAGGTCGAGGCGTACCGCTTCGGCCAGGGCCACCAGGTCCACGGCTTCGGCGGGCTCGGTGTGGGCCTGCTGCAGCTTGCTCACGTCGGTGAGGTGGTCGAGCGTGCGCTGGAAGCGGGCCACCGAGCCGCTCATCAGGTGCAGCAGGTGGGTTACGACGGAGTCCTGGCGCACGGGCGCCGGCAACTGCTCGCGCAGGGCCAGCAGCAGGCCTTCGATGTTGGCAATTGGCGCGCGCAGGTCGTGCGAGGCCGTGTACACGAACGTGTCCAGGTCCACGTTGGTGTAGTTGAGGCGTTCGTTGGTGCCGCGCAGCTCCTCGTTGGCCACCAGCATTTCTTCGTTGATGGCGGCCAGCTCCTCGTTCAGCTCCTGCACGCGCTGGCGCGCTTCTGCCTGTTCGGTCACGTCGGTGATGAGGGCGAAGAAGCCCTGCACTTCGCCGTTCTGCACATCGGGGATGTAGTCGGTGTGGATGTAGCGCACAAAGTCCTCGCGGTAGGGCATCCGGGCCTCAAACGCCACCCGCTCGCCGGTCAGGGTCCGGGCCACGTGGTCGCGCACCCCCGGGTAGGCCGCGGCGCCAACTATTTCCAGCACCGACCGGCCGATGATGGTTGCGGGCTCGCGGTTGAACCAGTGGCGGTAGGCCTGGTTCACAAACTGATAACGCTCGTCGCGGTCGATGTAGGAAATGAGCACGGGCAGCGCGTCGGTGAGCAGGCGCAGGCGCTGGGCAGTGGCTTCGGTGGTTTGGCGGGCCAGCACTTGTTCGGTTACTTCGGTCGCGATGCAGATGATGCCGCTTGGTTGGCCTTCCTCGTTGTGCAACGGCTGGTACACGAAGTTGAAGTACCCTGCCTCGTCGGCCTGGTGGTGGGCCAGGTGAATGCGCTGCTCCTGAGCCACGAAGGGCACCCCCGTGCGCCGCACCTCGTCGAGTACATCCCGCAGGCCCTGGGCCTGCACTTCCGGAACTGCCTCGAAAAAAGGCTTACCCAGCAATTCGACCAATGGCTGGCCCAGCATGTCGGCCATGGGCGGGTTCACAATTTCCAGCACGTACGCCGGCCCCCGGAACACACAAATGGCAACGGGTGCCTGCTCGAACACGCGCTGGAGCTGGGCGCGCTGCTGGTCAGCTTCGGCACGCGCCATACGGGCCTCCTGCGTGCGGGCGGCCACGCGCTCTTCCAGCTCTTGGTTGAGGCTGGACAACGCTTGCTCCGACCCGACCAGTGCCGTGTTGGTGTTCAAAAATTCCTCGTTGCTGGCCCGCAACTCTTCGTTGATGGCGGCCAGCTCCTCGTTCAGCTCCTGTACGTCGTGGCGGGCCAGCACCTGCAGCGTCACGTCGTACGCAAATACAAAAATGCCGTTTACAGCCCCCTGCTGGTTGTGTCGGGCCTGATAGATGAAGTTGTAGTAGCGTTTTTCGAGCTCGCGGCGGCCATCGTTGTGGTGGTCGAGCTGTACCAGCATTTCCGAGGCGCGGTAGGTTTTGCCGGTCTGGTACACCTCATCGAGCAGGTCCAGCACCGGCTGGCCCACCAGTTCGGGCATGGCTTCGGCCACGGGCTTGCCCACGAGGAGCCGGTCGTCCACCAGCGCCTGGTAAGGCGGGTTCACGAACTGGTACACGTGCTGCGGGCCATCAAACACGCAAACCATGGCCGGGGCATCGTGCAGCATTAGCTCGAGTTGCTGACGCTGCAGCTCGGTTTCGGCGCGGGCTTCGAGCTCGCGGGCCTGGCTGGCGCGCAGCTGCTGCTCGATGTCGGTGCGGGCCCGGTCGTTGGTGTCGGTAAAGTTCACCACGAGTACGTCGTCCTGGCGCCGGGCCACCAGCAGATAGTAGCCGTCAAGGCCGTCGTGCTGGTAGTTGTTCTGGCGGCTTTCTACCTGGCCGCTCAAAAAGGCATCGCGGTAGAAGCCAAACACCCCGGCTGCCTCTGCCGTCGGAAACAGCGCCAGGAAAGACTCGACGGGACGCTCCGGCAGCTGCAGCATTTGCTGGGCGGCGGGGTTGAGGTACACCCAGGCCAGGTCGATAATGGTGGTGCCTGCCGCGTCGTACACCGGCCGCAGCAGCATGATGCCGTTTTGGGAAGTGCTAAGCACCGCGTGCAGCAGGTCTGCTGCCGGGGGCAGGTCGGCCGGAAGCGTCGGGCGAGAAGAATCAAGCATGTAAAAGCGTACGTAGCAAGGCCTGTCAAGGTACTACCAACAGGGCCGAAATGCCAGGCCAGCTAGCCCCGCTCCACAAAGGTAAGGCGGTTGCTGAACGGGTCGATGACGGTCATCTCCAGCGCCGTGGGGTCGTAAAAAGGAATGTCCAGGCCTGGCCGGTTGAACTTGTACGGCCGGTCGAGCAGCTGGGTATGAAACGCTTCGAGATACAGGAAGTCATCGATGAAGACCCGGGCACCCGGCGAGCAGTCGCCGTGGTGCTCGGAAAGGTGCAGCGTGATGTCGCCCCGCGAGATTTGCAGGTAAGCAGGGGCGTCGGCGGGCCGGTGCTCCCAGTCGAGGGTAAAGCCCAGCCAGTCGATGTAGAACTCAATGGCCTTGGCATGGTCAAAAATGCGCAGAATGGGCTTGACGGTAGGCATGGGGTAAGGAACAGGAGTGGGAGTATAGCAGAACGTCATGCTGAGCGCAGCCAAAGCATCTGTACTGCGCAACGTAATCTAATCGCGAGAAAAGGATTAGTGGCAGCACGCGAGATGCTTCTACTGCGCTCAGCATGACGTTCTTATTATTCGAAACAAATTCCTGCTACTCCTCACTACCCTGCCTTGGTGCCGCAGCCGGGGCAGAACTTCTGCTCGGGCTTGAGGGACTCGCCGCAGCTGGTGCAGTGGCGCGGCTGGGTTTGGGCCGTGGCGGGCGTGCCGCAGCTGGGGCAGAACTTCTGGCCGGGGGCCAGCTTGGTCTGGCAGCTCTGGCATTGCAGCAGGGCATCGCGGTTCAGGAAATCCATGCTTTTGGTGTAGTCCTGCTCGCGGGTTTTGGTGCGGATTTGCTCGCTGGTGGCCTGGGCCTGCTGGGCGCGCAGTTCCTCCTGCTCGTCGGGGGCGCAGTCTTCGCAGAGGCCGGCGCTGTGGTTCCAGCACGCATCGGGGCACACCCAGTGGCCGCAGCGGGTGCACTGCTTGAACTGCTGCTTGCCCTCGGACACGGCGGTTTGCAGGGCTTCGTCGTGGGCCTTGCCGCCCACGGCCCGCTGAATGTGGTACGCGGCGTTCTCGGCCCCGCCCAGGCCGCCAAACAGGCTGCTGGCCGCCTGCAGCAGGCTCCCCGCAATGCCAATGGCGTTGGGCTGGAACCGCGACATGTAGCCGTTGCGGCACTTATCGCAATGAAACTTGAACTGGAAGCCTTTGTCGGTGGAAAGGTCGTCGTAGTTGGCAACGAATTGAACCAGGTTACTCATAGCGCGAAAAGCAAGGGGAAGTGAATCGTAAAAGTAGGCGTAGCAGCGTATTCAAGTAGCTGAATGCTGAAATGAAAGGCGCGAGCTGCGCTGCAGCTATATCGTGGAGGTAATGTGGCCCATTACATTTGGGCGCAAGAATTCGCCCTGCCTCTTCCTCATGACAACAAACGAGCTGCCGGCTCCGGGCGCACGCTTGCCCGGCCTCGACCACCTGCGGGCCCTGGCCATTGGCCAGGTGTTGCTGTTTCACTACCGCATTTTTGCGCACCCCGAGTGGCTGACCACCGTGGGGCAGTTTGGCTGGACCGGCGTCGACCTGTTCTTCGTGCTGAGCGGCTACCTGATTGCCGCGCAGCTGTTTCAGAAACTGGCGCGGCGGGGCCGGTTGTCGCTGGCTACTTACTTCATCAAGCGCACGTTTCGCATTCTGCCCGCTTACTTCGTGGTGGTAGCGCTCTACTTTGGCGTACCGGCTTTTCGGGAGCGCGAGGCCCTGCCGCCCCTGTGGAAATTCCTCACCTTCACCCAGAATTTTGGGCTGGATTTGCAGCTTGGCGGCACGTTTTCGCACGCCTGGTCGCTGTGCGTGGAGGAGCAATTCTACCTATTGCTGCCGCTGGGGCTGTTGGCCTTTGCTTCGGGCCGCCCCGGCAAATGGGCGGCGGCCGCTCTGCCCGCGCTGGTCGTAGTGGGGTTCGGAGCGCGGCTGCTGAGCTGGTACGGGGCCGTTGCGCCGCAGCTTGGCAGCGAGCAGGCGCCGCTGGCCTGGTATAAGTACGTGTATTACCCCACCTATAACCGGCTCGATGGGCTGGTGATGGGCATTGCCATTGCGGCGCTGTTCCATTTTCGGCCGCAGGTGGCGGCCCGGTTGGCCCGGCACGGCAACGGGCTGGCGCTGCTGGGTGCGGTGGTGCTGGCCGGGGCGTTTTGGGTGTGCCGCGACCCGCAGGCGTTCACGGCGTCCATCTTCGGGTTTCCGCTGGTGGCCCTGGGGTATGGGCTGCTGGTGGTGGCCGCTATCAGCCCGGGCAGCGTGCTGCACCGCCACGCCTCCCGCGTGTCGGCGAAGGTGGCGGCGCTGTCGTTTGCCATTTACCTTACCCACAAGGGCATCATTCACCTCACGCAGGAATGGTTTTCGGCGCACGGCGTCGGGCTGGAGAGCAACGCAATGATGCTGCTGTGCCTGGGCACGGTGCTGGCCGCCGGGTGGCTGCTGAATGAAGCAGTGGAAAAGCCGTTTCTGAAGCTGCGCAAGCGGCTGCTGGCGCGTCGGCGCACTGTAGCCCAGCCGGCTCTGGCAGGGGTGGAGTAGCTTCTGCCTAACGATTAGCTTCAACAAAAAAGCTCCGCCAGTAGCTGGCTTGTCCTTACCCAAAACGGCGGTCGTTGCTCCGGTCCGACCGCCCTAGGCGGTCGGACCGGAGCAACGACCGCCGTTTTCGCTCCGCCAACAACCGGTCGGACCGCCTAGGGCGGTCGGACCGGACCGGTCAAGTGCCGCCAGCAGGCAGGCAGGCAGGCAAAGCGTTTTGGGTAAGGACAAGTCAGCTACTGGCGGGGCTTTTTTGTTGAAGCTAACTGGGCTTTAGAACGTGAAGCGCAGGCTCACGGCAGCGTCGTTGTAGAAGCCGGTGTAGCCGTGGAACACCTCGAAGAAGGGCTTGTAGTCGACGCCGACCACGAAGGGCAGGTCGGGCAGCTTGTACTCGAGGCCGGCGATGAGGTCGGCGCCGATGGCGAGGTAGGTGTTCTCGTCGTAGTAGTAGCCGGCTTTGTTGCCTTTCAGGAAGTACACGTCGCCGTTGCGGCCGTTGTAGTAGTACCGCTCATCGGCGAAGTAGTAGCGGCCCTGGTACGACCCGGCGTGGAAGCCCGCGCCGTAGTAAAACTGCAGGCCTTTGATGTCGGCCACGCCCATGTGCTTTTCGCCCAGAATGGTGAGGCGGGCACCACGAGCTTTGTATTCCGTGGTGAGCAGTCCCTCGATGGCCACGCCCTTGCCGCTGCCCAAAAAGTGCTTGATGGTGAGGCCCGACGACCAGCCGCCGCCGCGCAGGCCAATGCCGGTGTTGTAGCCCGAGCTGCTGCTGCTGCCCCCGCCGCTGCTTTTTTTCTTCGATTGGGCGTTGGCTGCCAGGCCGGGAAGCAAGAGAAGCAGGAGGACTGTAAAACGTAAATAGCGCATGGGAAAACAGGTGTTGCGAATGATAAAAGTGGGACAAAAGTACTCGGTACGCGAGGAAGTGGGGCTCGCGTTTGACAACTCATCCCGCAGAGAGGTCGTCTTATTGGGTCGGGCATTGACATTTACTAGCCCGCCAACGCCCGTGCCGGAGCCTATCGAAAGCGCCCTTACAGAGACGCCAGCGAGTAGCTGACGACAAATGCCGCGGCGGCATTTTGCGGTTCATCAATGAGTGGCACTGTAGCTGTTGAGACAGTGAATGTAGTTCTCTCAAATGCCGCCGCTAGCAAAGGCACGCCTGCGGCTCGGGCGGCCCGCCGAAAGGCGAGCGCGGTGGTGCAGGTATACTTTTTAAAGCAAGGGGTTGAAGTAGGGCAGGTCCTCAACAACCCAGGCTTTACGCCAGGCGATTTTAGCCGTGCTGCGAGAGGCGTGGTGCCGCAAGAGGGAAGAATAAAGACTGCGTCTTATAAAAACCGTCATCGAGCGGCGAGTATATTTGAAACTGGTTCTGCCTAATAACCAGTCCGTCCGGCTTAGGTATGACTACTTCGCATTCCGGAAATTACTACAGTATATAGATTTTCATTTATGAAACAGTTTTCCGCTTCCATCGTGGCTACAACGTCCTCCACGGCCTTATTCCTGCTACTCTGCGTGCTTAGCCCGGCAGTGCTGGCGCAAACTTTTGGGCCAGCCATCGGCTACTCGGCGGCGATAAGCAGCGGGCCGAGGGGGCTGGCGGTGGGCGATGTAAACGGCGATGGCCGGCCCGATATCGTGATGGGCAACAGCGGCTTTCCGGACGTGCGAGTTTGGCTGGGGCAGGGCGGTGGGACCTTTGGCGCGGTAAGCGCCTACCCGACCAACATCATTTCTGCCTGCCTTGCCGTGGTCGACTTCAACGGGGACGGCCGGGCCGATGTGGTGACGGCGGGCCACAACTACAGCAACAACACCAATACCGTCTCGATACTGCGCGGGCAGGCCGGCACGGCCGGGCTGATGGCGGCAGTTCCCATCACTATCGGGGCCAGCTACCCCCAGGGCATTGCGGTGGCCGACGTGGACCAGGATGGCGACCTCGACATTGTGACGGCCAACTACAACAACGTCAACAGCACCAACGACGTGATACTGATACTTGCCCATCAGGGCAGCCTGTACCCGGGCAGCCCGATTGTTACGGGGCGCAATAGCTTTGAGGTGGGCGTGGCGGTGGGCGATGTGAGCGGGGATGGCCGGGCTGATATCCTGGTGACCAACAGCGGCGCGCGCAACGTGGCCATGCTGCAGGCGCAGGGAGGTGGGAGTTTCGCCGCTCCGCAACTCTATGTGCCGGGCGGCACCCCGTACGACGTGGCGGTGGGCGATGTGAATGGTGACGGGCGCAACGACCTCGTGGCGTGTTTATCGAACGCAGTGGGGGTGATGTTGGGAGCACCCGGTGGGGGGCTGCAAGCCGCCGTCACCTACGCTGCCGGGGGAGGACCCACGAGCGTGGCGCTGGGCGATGTGAACGGCGATGGCCGCAAAGACATTGTTACGGGCAATGAAAGCGCCGGCAGCGTAGGGGTGCTGCTGGCGCTGGCCGGGGGCGGCTTTGCGCCCGTAGCCACCTATTCGGCGGGCGGGACGCCTTATAAAATGGTGCTGGCCGACGTGAATGCCGACGGCCGGCCCGATGCCATCACGGCTAATTTCGGCTCGGCGGCGGTGCTGCTCAACAGGAGCCCCGCGCTGGCTGCCGCGGTCGGTACCCCAACGGACGGGGTGGTGTGCTACCCCAACCCCGCGCACGGGGCCTTCACCGTGCTGCTACCGGCCAACGCCGGGCCGGCGCGAGCCGAGTTGCTCAACACGCTGGGGCAGGTAGTACGGCGCCAGGAAGGGCCGCTCACCGCGGGCAGCTTCCGCGTCGAAACGGACGGGCTGCCCGCTGGCATCTATACCCTGCGCCTCCAGCCCTTGGGTGTGGCCAGGCGCCTGGTGCTGGAGTAGCGGCCTTCGCTTGGCGCACCACCCAAACGCGTGGTTGGACCGCGCAAAGTCCTCGTTGGCCCCGGCATCAGCAGTTTGGCTACACCAGGTTCACCATCCTCGGCCAGGGCGGCCTGCCAGGTGACGCCTCCCTACCCGACAGCCGATAAGCCGCTGCAGCAACAGAAAGCCCCATCAGTGATTCTGGCGGGGCTTTTTTTGGGGCTTACATTAGCTGCCCTCCCACATTTGCTCTACCATGCCTCCTTTCTCGGTACAATTGCGCGTGGCCAGCTACGTCTTTCCGGAACGGCACTGTACCTGCCGTACTAGCCAAGCTACCGATAGCCGCGGCCGTGCCGTAACCAAAATGCAACACCACGCGGTCGACCCGCTGTTGTACGTGCCCAACCATGATTTACTGCTGGCCTAGACCGCTGCCATGAATTTCAACGATATAGTGGACAATCTGGTCCGTAGTTTCGACCATGAACCTCATCCCGGGGAGGCGAACATCGTGTACGACAACTCCGGCTATCACCTGGAGGCGCAGGCGATTCGCCAAGCATTTACGCCCTTTACCTGGCAGGCGATGCCGCCCGAATTGCTGCACGAAGAACAAAGCTGCTTGGGCTTTTTGAGCCGGGCGGGGTTCAAATACTACCTGCCCGCGTTCATGCGGCTCGCGCTCACAGATTACCACCGCGCGGACATGATTCCCGACAACCTTGTGTTCAGCCTGACGCTGCCGATTGAAGCAGATATTATTGCTTCCGCTATCGACATCAAACGCGACCAGATGGATGAGAAAATGCCGGGCGTGGACTGGAACGACATTTTGCAAAGCCAGCTGCAATCCCTGAATCAAAGCGTGCACGAGTTCATTGCCCGGGCGGCCCTGTTTAATTCCGACCAGGGCCGGGTGATTTATCAGTTCCTCGCCCACCTGCGGGACGAGCACAGCGATGATTTCCTGAATCAGGAACCGGCCGTGGCCATCCAACGCTACTGGTTTCAGTTTGCCTAAATGAACTCATTGGGCAGCACACCAAAACTCCCCCACCAAGCACGAGGTGTGGCTGCGCTTCCAGGGCTACACCCGCGTCATCGTGCTGGGCCAGGGCGCCCCACAGGCGACGTAGCCGGCAAGCCCGCCGCATAAGCAGCTGTAAGAAATGGAAAGCCCCGCCAGTGGTTCTGGCGGGGCTTTTTCTGGTGAGGTTTAAAACCAATATGAATCTACTCAGCCGTATGGGTTTGGGCGACATCGGCCATGTATTCTTTGAGCTGTTTGAGTTGCGTGGGCTTATAGTTGCTCAACCGCAGGCGCTTGAAACTACTTGCGCCCATTTCTTCGAACAGGGAGCCAAGTGATGAATTCAGAAACGAACTGGAAAAGCCTGTGACGCCCGTCAGGTCAAGCGTTACGGGGCCAAGCTGTGCAGTCATTGCGGCTTTTATTGCCAATAATAGCTTGTAGCCGTCGGCGTTGGAAATAGTGCCAGGGGTGAGGGTAGCTACCGTCAGAACCGGGCTGTTAGGAACTGTGGTGGACATGAGATTTGGCGGGAGATGGTTGAAATTATAAGCTAGTATACGCCATTTTAGTTTAGAACAGGGCCGTTTCGTCTTCGAGTAGCTCGTTTTCTTCAGGGCGCATGCCGTCGTAATAAATCCTTGCGGCGAGGGTTGTACCAGGAAAAGCGACGTCAGAAAACTTGTGAATGAACTCAGTACCGTCCCGACTGATATGGTAGATAGCGCGAGTAGTCTGAATGGTGAACGTGCCGTTCAATTCTCGCACCCCGGTACGAAGCGTATCGAGACCGCGGCCTTGGTTGTGTGGCCGCGACTGCGCTGTGAAGCGCAATTCAAGCGCTTTGCCCAATGCTTCGGGAGCTGTGACGGGCTCCTGTTGCTGACTTTGCAAGTAGCGGTTGACCGTCTGAGGAATGCCCATGCCGAAGTCCGAAACGGCAATTAGTAGGCGCTGGCTAGTCGGGTAGTACTGCAGCATTGCGAAAGCAATGCGCTCCGTAGCGGTGGCGGCAAACGCGTGGTCGAAGACGTTGTTGAACATCTCGCCCAAGTAGATGGTCAAGAAATCGAGGCTCTTGTCCTGAAAAAAGTGCCCTTTGAAGTGTTGGTAAGCGCTACGAACAAAATCATTCATGCCCTCCAGCTCTACCGACCACAAGCCGAACGAGGTCGCTTCGTTCGGCTGTGTAAATTCCTGCTTAGCCGCAGTTATGGGTTCAGCGAAGCGCGCGAAGAGGTGAATGGCTTCCAGGTATTGATACACCACCGCATTGCCAGACTCGAATCGGATAGCTACGCCCGCAAGGCGGTATTCTTCCAGCAAACAGGCGAGGGTGGTAACATGGTGCGGCTTAACCGTCATCGACCCACCCACTACCACCAGTACCCGGCGAACTTCGGGCCTGAGGCCGTGCACTTTCTCCCAACGGTTGTTGAGTAGAAAATCCGCTAGTTCCGGCGAAGTGTTGAAGGCTTGAAAATAAATGTGGTGTTCATCCTGAGCGGTTGCCGGTAGCTGCATGGGGCAAAGTTAGCCATTGTCTCCACCAGGGCGGCCCATAACCCGGCGCGGCCGGCCAGCCCGCCGCGTAAGCAGCGGTGAGGAACAGAAAGCTCCGCCAGTAGCTGGCTTGTCCTTATCCAAAACGGCGGTCGTTGCTCCGGTCTGACCGCCCTAGGCGGTCCGACCGGTTGTTGGCGGAGCGAAACCGGGGGGGCTTCAACCGGTCGGACCGCCTAGGGCGGTCGGACCGGACCGGTCAAGTGCCGCCAGCAGGCTGGCAAAGCGTTTTGGGTAAAGACAGGGCAATTTCGCCGGGGCTTTTTTGGTTAGCGCATACAGGGCTTGGTCAAGCAATGCAAGGCTTGGTCAGGATGTACCAAGCGGCGGGTAGTGGGTGCAAAGCCTTGGGTAAGGCGTACCAAGCGGTGGGTAGCAGGTGCGAAGCGCCGGGGAGGGCCTGCGAAGCGCGGGGCTGTGGGTGCAAAGCGCTGGGTAGCGCCGGCCAAGCGTGGGGCAGGGCGTGCGGAGCTTCGGGCCGCGCGGGCGAAGCAGGGGGCGGGTTGCGGCCCGGCCCGGGCGGTTCGGGAGGCAGCGTGGAGTAAATGGGCGAATGGCATGAGTGTCAAATTAATTGCTACGTTTGCTGCTCACCTTTCCCATCTACTACGGTATGGATAACAACCGCTTGAACGCGCTGCTGAAGCGCGACACCGACACCGCTGCCGGCCTACTCGCCGACAAGGACCTGTACAAACCCCTGGAGGACGACCTGGCGCCCCTGCGCGACGAGCACGCCGCCAACCTGGCGCTGGCCCGCACCCTGGAAACCCAGGTGATGGCCGACGGCCAAAACGACGACGCGAGCCAGAAAAACGGGGCCAAAAAGCAGCTCAAGGCGCTGGCAGCGCGCCTGGGGGCCGCCCTGCAAGCCTACGCCGCCAGTGCCGCCAACAAGGACGAGAACCTGGCCGGCCGCGTCAACATCACCGCCACCGACCTGACCCGGGCCGACGATGCCAGCTTTGCCAGCCTGGTGGCGGCCCTGCTGCAGGAGGCCCAGCCCCTGGCCAAGGCCCTCGAAAAGCGCGAGTTCACGGCCGACGACCTGGCCCTGACCACCACGCTGCTCGAACGTTTCGGCCGGAAGCGCACCGGCCAGCGCCTGAGCGTGGTGAGCGGCAGCACGGCCCGCAACACACTCATCGGGCTGCTGCGCCGCAACACCGACCTCGTGAAGAAGATGCGGGTGCAGCTGCGCCCCTACCAAAGCTCGCCCACCAAGCACGAGGTGTGGCTGCGTTTCCAGGGCTACACCCGCGTCATCGTGCTGGGCCAGGGCGGCCCTACAGGCGACGTAGCCGGCAAGCCCGCCGCTTAAGCAGCACAGAGAAACAAAAAGCCCCGCCAGCAACTGGTGGGGCTTTTTTATCGACTCGTAAGAGGTAAACTTGTATCAAGAATACCACCGTTTTGGCAGACACCAAGAAGGGGGACATTTACTGGCCATGCTGACCCTACTGATGCGCTTGCTAACCCCGTTTACCCGCCTGGCGTCTTGGCTGTACGCACGTCCCGAGGATGTCTTACTGGCCCGTTTTGAGCAATTGCTCGACAAGGCCACGTTCGTCGGCACTTCACGGCCAAGCGCGTGCAATCTGCTGCTGGCGCTTCACGCAGCTGGGCTGAACGCGGAGGGCCTACAACGCGCGGCGACGCTACGGATGGTGCTCCTTACCCCCGAGAACGAAACCGCTGCCCAGCAGGCGTTGGCTGCCGGTAACCTGACCCAACTGCCAGCTAATACCCAGACGTTTGACCTCAACGCGGATTACTTCCACGTGCTGCTCGTGCGCCACGCCCGCGGGTCGTTTGCGGGCCTGTACTACCTGCCCACGGAATTCAATGGCAACGTGAGCAAGTTGAACACCGTGTGGTTGCACCCTTGGCCCCAAGCACTGCCCCTTGTCGAGAAGGATGTGACATTGCACTACATGGCCTAGCAAAAAGGCTCCTTATTCTGAACAGAGCTCGTTTACCTTGCCACCGTTTAGGCATACTTTCCATCAATAAGCTCCGCTACCCACCCCCGATGAGATTTTTGCCCC
>NZ_BAABDK010000023.1:0-125147 GCF_039539585.1 Hymenobacter glaciei
TCACCTGCAAGCGAATATGCGCACGGCGGGGCTCAATGAGGGTAGCGTGCGGTAATCAATCGCTCCTTTAAGCGAACTGGTGGCAGTTGCTCAGCTTCAAGTGCCAGAGAGCCACTTCAGGACCGGAGGAGTTTAAGAAACTCGTCTACGAATCAAAGTTTACGAAATGCCCAAGGTACATGAGTTCCCTGAACTAGATAGTGCACAACGAAAAGCCCCGACAGTAGCTACTGACGGGGCTTTTCGTTGCTTCAAGTTTTGGGGGGTATGCGTCCGGCGGGCGCGGAGCTTTGCATCGGTTTGCCAAGGCTTTGTACACACCGCCCGGGGCGTCGTATGCCTCGACCAAAGCTTTGCCTGAGGAAACCAAGCCGTCGCACGCCCTATCCGGTGCTTCGCATGCCCTGACCAAGGGGCTACGCCTGTGACCAAGCTTTGCTCGGCTGACCAAGTCGCATTTCCGTAGCCAACTGGTGGTGTACCGCCCGGCGCTTTGTTGGTAATGTTCAGGTTATTGGTAATGTTGTGCAGAACATTACCGCCATCGCCTAGGCCATTGTTGCTTGTGTCCTATGGTTGCTGGCCGTTCACGAGCGCCAAGGGCTATTACCTGCTCATCCAGAAAGCCAGGCCATGAAGCACGGTACCCAGCACAAATACCAGCGTCATGAAATGGAGCTGCCAACTGCGAATCTGCAAAAAGAAGAGTTGCTCCACCAACCGGCCCAGCCAGCACAGGGCAGTACCAGCCAGCAAGAAATGCCCCAGCGCCGTCGTCCGTAACGCTTCCGGAAACAGCAGGTACAGCGCGCCAAATAGCAGCAGCACGTAAATCAGTCGCAGATTGAGCACCTGCATAATGGCGCGATTAACAGGATTCAGCTTGGCTAACTCGGATTTCCACCTAAACAACCGCCAGAACGCCACATGAAAAGCGGCAAACAGTAGGTTGTAGATTCCGCACGCGTAGAGTAGGACCATCATCGGGCAAAGGTAGCCTTCGACAGCACGCCCTGGCCCGCACAAAAAAGCCCCGCCGGCAACGCCAGCGGGGCTCGTTCAGGCTTGTAGCTTGTGGCTGACAGCTTGCGGCAAAGATGGATTACATCATGCCGCCCATGCTACCCATGCCGCCCATGCCACCATCGCCGTGGCCATGGCCAGCATCTTTGGGCTCGGGCTCGTCCGAAATCACCGCCTCAGTCGTCAGCAGCAAGCCGGCGATAGAAGCAGCGTTCTCGAGGGCCAGCCGGGTTACCTTGGTGGGGTCGATGATACCAGCGGCCACCAGGTTCTCGTAACGGTCCTCGCGGGCGTTGTAACCGAAGTCACCTTTGCCTTCGCGTACTTTTTGCACCACTACCGAGCCTTCGCCGCCCGCATTCTGCACGATGCAGCGCAGGGGAGCCTCCAGGGCCGTGCGGATGATGTTCACGCCAGTGCGCTCATCGGCGTTGCGGGTGTCCACTGCTTCCAGCGACTCCAGCGCACGCACCAAGGCCACGCCACCACCGGGTACCACGCCTTCCTCAACGGCGGCGCGGGTAGCGTGCAGGGCATCGTCCACGCGGTCCTTCTTCTCCTTCATTTCCACTTCAGTCGAAGCACCGATGTAGAGAATGGCTACGCCACCGCTCAGCTTGGCGAGGCGCTCCTGCAGTTTCTCCTTGTCGTAGTCCGACGTGGTGGTTTCCATCTGGGCCTTAATCTGGGCGATGCGGCTCTGGATAGCCGTTTTCTCACCCTTGCCGTTCACGATGGTCGTGTTGTCCTTGTCGATGATGATTTTCTCAGCCGTGCCGAGGTACTCCAGGGTAGCGTTTTCGAGCTTGTAGCCCTGCTCTTCGCTGATAACGGTACCGCCCGTGAGGGTAGCAATGTCTTCCAGCATGGCCTTGCGGCGGTCACCGAAGCCAGGAGCTTTCACGGCCGCGATTTTCAGCGAGCCGCGCAGCTTGTTCACTACGAGCGTAGCGAGGGCTTCGCCGTCCACATCTTCCGAGATGATAACGAGGGGCTTGCCAGTCTGCAGCACCTGCTCCAACACGGGCAGCAGCTCCTTCATGGTGCTCACTTTCTTGTCGTAGATGAGCACGTAAGGCGAGTCGAACTCAACCTCCATTTTCTCAGGGTTGGTCACGAAGTAAGGGGAGAGGTAGCCGCGGTCAAACTGCATGCCTTCCACCGTCTTCACTTCGGTTTCGGTGCCACGGGCTTCTTCCACCGTGATGACGCCTTCTTTGCCCACTTTGTCCATGGCATCGGCAATCATCTGGCCGATTTCCATGTCGTTGTTGGCCGAGATAGCACCCACCTGAGCGATTTCAGCGGAGTTCTCAATCTTCTTCGACTGAGCCTTCAGGTTAGCAACCACGGCAATAACTGCCTTGTCGATGCCGCGCTTCAAGTCCATCGGGTTGGCACCGGCGGCCACGTTTTTCGAGCCGGCTGTGTAAATAGCCTGAGCCAGTACGGTAGCCGTGGTGGTGCCGTCGCCAGCCTGGTCGGCCGTTTTCGACGCCACTTCTTTCACGAGCTGAGCACCCATGTTCTCGATAGGGTCGCGCAGCTCAATTTCCTTGGCCACGGTCACGCCGTCCTTGGTAATCGAGGGAGCGCCAAATTTCTTGTCGATGATGACGTTGCGGCCTTTAGGGCCGAGGGTCACTTTCACGGCGTTCGCCAGTTTGTTCACACCGGCCTGCAAGCGGGCGCGGCCTTCGGTGTCGAATTGGATGTTCTTAGCCACTTCTGGAGGGAATTAAGAATTAAGAATTAGGAATGAAGAATTTTCGGCGGGCTTAGAGCACGGCGAAAATGTCCGACTCGCGCATGATGAGCAGGTCCTCACCGTCGACGGTGATTTCGGTGCCGGCGTACTTGCCGTAGAGCACTTGGTCGCCCACGGCAACCTGGGGCTTGATGAGCGAGCCGCTGTCAGCGGTTTTGCCTTCGCCCACGGCTACTACTTCGCCACGCTGGGGCTTCTCCTTGGCCGTATCGGGAATGATGATGCCGGATTTGGTTTTTTCCTCGGCGGCGGCAGCGCGAACAATTACGCGGTCGGCCAGCGGTTTCATGCTAAGTGCCATTTTGGGTGTATTTGGATTGAATTAGATGGAAAATCTTGGTGCCCGGCCCTGTCTCACTTCCCGTGCCAGCCCGCCAAACCTGACAAAATGGGCATATTCTGGCGCTGCCAAGTGGCAGAAATGGCCGATGCAGCAAGGAACGCTACCGATTTGGTGGCGACCGAGTCTTCGATTGTGCGAGACGGGAACCAACGAAAAAGCCGACGCTTCCGCAAAGGGAAACATCGGCTTTTAAATAATTTGAAAGCGCCTAAAGCGCGATGGTTACTGCTTTTGCGCAGGCGTTGTAGCCGGAGCAGTTGTAGGTGCTGGGGCGGGCGCACCAACCGGGGCCGTAGCAGGACCACTCGGAGCCGTAGGTGCGGGCAGTTTGGTTTGCAGGGCACGCTCCTGGTTCACGCTGCGCACCGGGCCACCGCCGGTCGAGGTGAGCATGTGCGAGCCGAGCGACAGCACTACCAGGCCAATGGCGAAACCCCAGGTGAGCTTCTCCAGCAGGTCGCCGGTACGCTTCACACCCATCATACTGGCGGCGCCGCCAGCGCTGAACTGGCTGGAGATTCCGCCCCCTTTCGGGTTTTGGGCCAGCACCACCAGGGCCAGCAGGAAACACACGAGAAGAATGAGGATGATGAGAGCGGTGTACATGAAAGGTTGAAAGAAGCTGCGGATTACGCAGAAGGTTGCAAGGATTGTATTTGGGCCGCAAAGTACGCCATTTTTTCCGGCTGTTTCACCATGAGCTTTTCATAAATCTCAATGGCTCGGGCGGTTTTGCCCTGCCGCACGAAGATGCGGGCCAGATTTTCCGACACCAGGTCGGGCTCGGCGCGGGTACTGCGCACGCTCAAATCGGTTTGGCCACCGGGCGCGGGCGGCAGCATGGCCGCGCGTGTCAGGCGGGGCTGCCGCTTGAGAAAGTTGTTGATGAGGTCCACGGTTGAAGGCAGCTCAGGGACTGCGGGCTTGTGAGTGGCCCAGTGGTCGAGCAGCAGTGGGTCGGGCTCGAAGAACGTGCCAGTGGGCGGCAAGGCGCTGGCCGGTGGTTGGGCCGCCGCCACAACGGCGGTGGCGCTTTCGGCAGTTTCCGCCTTGGCCGTCAGCAAGTCCAGCAGTTGCATCGACAGGCCCAGGCGGCTGCTTTCGCCGAACGCATAGCCTACCACCGTATCGCCGGTAAAGGCAGCCGGCGTGAGCACTGGCACCGGGGCGAGTGCCGCAGCAACGGCTTGGGCACGCAACTTCGGGCCAGCCAAGCTCAGCGTAACGGCGGACGCAGCCCATTCGTCAACCAGCCCGGGCAGCTCGTACGTTGGTGCGGCCGGCACGGGTACCGGTTCTGCCAGTCCAAATTCAAAGCGGGCTTCCCCTACTTCGGCAGGCGGGCGAATGGCCGGCGCCTGAGCCGGCAGCTCGGCCTCAGCAACCGTGTCTGGAACTACTGCAACTGGAGCGGATGTCGCTGGTGACGCCTCGGTTACTGCTAGCATCTGCACTGCCGCTACAACATTAGCTTCCTCGGCAGCTGCTGCCTCCGGAACAACTAACTCCGAAGACAATTGGGTTGCTGTAGGTGCCTCGACCTCGATTGGCGCGGGGAGAGCAACTGTAAGCTCTTCTACCACCGGGGGCGTGAGAACAGGTGCAGAAATAGCTACGGCAACTTCCGCGGGCAGCACCTGATATTCAGGTGCTGAATGCGCAGCCGCTTCTGATACTACTGGAGCTTCAGTGGTAGGGCTTGCTGCTACGGGTTCTGTGTGCGCATCGGATACAGATGCGACGGCTTCCACGGCTGAGGAATTGAACTCAACCAGTGGAGCAGCCTCAACATCTACTGCTGGCCTGACCACTTCGATGAGCACAATAGGCTCTGGAACCGCTGCAATGGGCGGTTGCGGTGCCACTGGAGCCGGCGTTACTATAGGCAGCTCAACCGCAACAGGGGGCTGGGCAATTGCAACCGGCACCTCGACAGGTAACTGTGGCAGGGGCGGTGCTACCGCCAACTCAAAAGGAGCCGTTGCAGCCGGTGTTTCGGTAATGGGCGCGAGGGACTGCGATGCAGTAGGCGCAACGTATTCATCGGGCCAGTCCACTAGGTCGAGCGGATGGGGAGGGGCCAGTGGAGAGCTTGGTTCGGGCAGGGGCTCGACTTCCTCAATCAGGCGGCGCAGCAGGGTGCGGTCGGCAGCATACGTAGCGGCGCGGCGCAGGCGCTGGCCGGCCAGCATGGTGCCCTGGTCGTGGGCGGCTTTGGCCAACAGCAGGTGGGCCGTCTGGCAATAGGGAAAAGCCTGGGCCAGCTGCTCGAGTTCGCGCACTTCGGCCGGCCCCAAGGCGGTGGGGCGTTCCAGAACGTGCAGGAGGGTAGCGCGGGTCACAACAGCGAAAAAAGAAGCAGAAACAAAAACGGCGTTATATCCGCAATGCGCCCTTGGGCCACGAAGCGGGGCGCAACATTACGCCAATTTACACAAACGCCCGCAGCCTTTTCGAGACAGAAAAGCCGTTTTATGCTAACCTGTTGGCCGTTACCCACAATAAATTGCCCGCTCATTGCCGCGCAGACTCGTCACGATGCTTCTACCAGTTAGCAACCGACTTATTGAATATGTCGGTAACGATTTTATCGGTCGTGGTGCGCACCGCACCGGGGTCGCTGTTGATGGTGGCGATGTTGCGGCTGGCCGGGTAGTCGTCGAAGTTTTGGAACACCTGTTCGAAGCTCTGCTTATCGTCCTTGGTGTTGGTAAAGCGGATTTTCACTTGGATGGTTAGCCGATTCGAGCCCGCCTGCGACACGCCCTCTACCTGCTGAATGGACGCCGGTGCAAAGTCGTAGGCAATGATATTACCGTCGAATTGCAGGTCGCCGTCGCGCGGCACCAGCCGCAGATTGGTGTTGCGCTGGAAGTAGTCCTTCAAATCCTCCGTAAAGCGCTGGGTCAGAAACGCTGGGCCTTGCGGTGAGTTGTTCTGAATGGTGGCAATGGATATCGTGCGCACCGCGGGGTCGATGTTGGTGCCGTTGAACGAGTAGATGCCACAGCCCGTCAGTAAACTGCCAGCGAGTAGCCACATGCTGCAAGCCAGCACCAAGCGCCAGGCGTGCAACGGGCGAAACGCTTGCTGCTTGCTGCTTAAGGGGGGTAGCGCATTTCTAAACTTGCTCCAGGTCATACTGCTTGAGTTTGCGGTAGAGGGTGCGCTCCGAAATGCCCAGGTCGTGGGCGGCGTACTTGCGCTTGTTATTGTGCTTTTTTAGGGCCTTGAGTATCATTTCCCGCTCCTTTACGTCGAGCGACAGGGTTTCCTCCTCGGTTTCGTGCGGGATGTCTTCCACCGGAGTTTCGTCGTCGTAGCTGGCCGCTGGCTCGCTGTGGTAAGGGTTCGCCGGGGCTGGCAGGAAGTATTCATTGCTGCCATTGCCCTCAAACGTCGTCGTCGCGCTCGTATTGCTGAAGAGGTGGCTGTTCTGACGCAACAGCTCCTGCGCCTCGTGCGGCCGCTGGCCCGAAGCCAGCTCCAACACCATTTTTTTGAGGTCCGTCATGTCGCGGCGCATGTCGAACAAAATCTTGTAGAGCAGGTCGCGCTCCGAATAATTACCGGCTGCCCCATCGGAAGCGCCCGGCCCGAGCAGCATGGGCAGGCGGCTGACCTGGTCCTGCGGCAGGTAAGGCGCGAGCCGGCGGGCATCCACGTCGCGCTCGGTTTCGAGCACCGACATCTGCTCGGCGATGTTCTTGAGCTGGCGAATGTTGCCGGGAAAGCGGAAGCGCGTGAGCACCGGCACCGCATCGGGCAGCAGGATGATGGGGCGCGTGCGGTACCGCTCGGCCGCATCCGAAGCAAACTTGCGGAACAGCAGGTACACATCCTCGCCGCGCTCGCGCAATGGCGGTACGGTAATGGGCACGGTGTTCAGGCGGTAGTACAGGTCTTCGCGGAAGGTGCCGGCCTGCACACGGTCGAGCAGGTTCACGTTGGTAGCGGCCACCACGCGCACGTCGGTTTTCTGCACTTTCGACGAACCCACCCGGATAAACTCGCCATTCTCCAGCACGCGCAGCAGGCGGGCCTGGGTGCCCAGCGGCATCTCACCGATTTCATCCAGGAAAATGGTGCCGCCGTTGGTTACTTCGAAGTAGCCCTTGCGCGCCTCATTCGCTCCCGTAAACGAGCCTTTTTCGTGCCCAAACAGCTCCGAATCAATTGTGCCTTCCGGAATGGCGCCGCAGTTGATAGCAATAAACTGGCCGTGCTTACGCGGCGACAAGGCGTGGATAATCTTGGAAAACGACTCCTTGCCCGACCCGCTTTCGCCGGTAATGAGCACCGTCATGTCGGTTGGCGCAACCTGCGCGGCTACCTGAATGGCGTAGTTCAGCGCCGGCGCATTGCCGATGATGCCAAACCGGAGCTTGATGGATTGAATTTCTTGCGTAGTCAAAGTTAGTTGTCCGTTGTTAGTTGTCCGTTGTCAGGGATGTAGCTGGGAGCATCTTCGGCAACTTGGGATGGGGGCAAAAGCGAGCGATAGTAGCGGATGAAACCCTGCAACAGCTTTTTGCAATTAATGATATCCTCCAGTAGCTGTTGGAGTATTTCTTCGTTCAAATAAGCCAGGTCGAAAGCGAGGTAGAGTTGCGTTTCGACTTCGAATAATGAACCGCGAGCAATAAATAAAAATTGAAGCGTATCTCGGGTATGCTGCCGGCCACAGCCTTCCGCAATATTCGAAGGAATGGAAACCGCCGCCCGTCGCAATTGATTGGTCAAACCAAACAATTCGTCTTTTGGGAACTGTCTAGTCAACTCATAAACTCGTTTTGTCAGTTGTCGACTTTGCAGCCAAACATTCAGCTCAGTGTAAGACCTTTCCATAAACTAAGGTGTTAGGCATTAGTTGACAGTTGTCAGTCGCTGCATAATTGGCTCACTAACAACGAACAACTGATAACTGACAACCCATTTTCTTTTGGACGACTACTTAAGAACAAGCTAACAACTGACAACGAGCAACTGACAACTATCCAACCGCCTCACCTAGCAAAGTGCTTGCGGAGCTGCTGTGCACGAGCACGTTCACGTAGTCGCCTTTCTTGTAATTGCCTTTGGGGAAGATGACGACTTGGTTCTGGCTGTTGCGGCCGCTTAGGTCGTCTTTGGAGCGTTTGGAGAAATTCTCGACCAGCACCTTGTGCACCTGGCCCACGGAGCGGGCGTTGCGCTTGGCGCTGTATACCTGCTGGACGTCAATCAATTCCTGCAGGCGGCGCTTCTTGGTTTCGAGCGGAACGTCGTCGGCCAGCTTGCGGGCGGCTAGCGTACCGGGCCGCTCCGAGTAAAAGAACTGATACGCCATGTCGTACTGCACGAAGTGCATCAGGCTCTTGGTATCCTCGTGCTCCTCCTCGGTTTCGGAGCAGAAACCGGCAATCATGTCGGTCGAGATGGCACAGTCGTCACCAAGTATTTCGCGGATGCGGTTCACGCGCTCCTCGTACCAGGTCCGGTCGTAGGTGCGGTTCATCAGGGCCAGCACGCGCGAGTTGCCGCTCTGGGCCGGCAGGTGAATGTACTTGCAGATATTCTCGTGGCGCGCCATGGTGTGCAGCACCTCGTCGGTAATGTCCTTGGGGTGCGAGGTCGAAAAGCGCACGCGCAATTCGGGGCTGATGAGGGCCACGCGCTCCAGCAGCTGGGCGAAGTTGACGTGCTCGGTACCGTCAGCCGAGGCCCATTTGTAGGAGTCCACGTTCTGGCCTAGCAGCGTTACTTCCTTGTAGCCAGCCGCCACCAAATCGCTGGCTTCCTGAATAACGCTGTGAGCATCTCGGCTGCGCTCGCGGCCGCGGGTGAAGGGTACCACGCAGAACGAGCACATGTTGTCGCAGCCGCGCATGATGCTGATGAAGGCCGACACGCCGTTTGAGTTCAGGCGCACAGGGGTGATGTCGGCGTAGGTTTCTTCGCGGCTTAACAACACATTCACGCCTCTTTGTCCGCCATCTACCTGGCTGATGAGGCCGGGCAGGTCGCGGTAGGCATCGGGGCCGACGACGAGGTCCACAATTTTATCTTCCTCCAAAAACTTGCTTTTCAGGCGCTCGGCCATGCAGCCGAGTACGCCCACGAGCATGCCGGGCTTGCGCTTTTTGTGCGCATTAATCTGCTTGAGGCGCATGCGCACCGTTTGCTCGGCCTTCTCGCGGATGGAGCAGGTGTTGAGCAGCACAAGGTCGGCGTTGGCGAGGTCGTCGGTGGTGTCGAAACCTTCATTGAAGAGAATGCTCGACACAATTTCGGAATCCGAGAAATTCATCTGGCAGCCGTAGCTCTCAATGTAGAGCTTGCGCTGGCGACCGGTGCGGGTTGCGGCCGTCACGCGTACGTCACCGCTAGGCGTAGCCTCAGCGGTGGGAGCAACCTTATCTAAAAAATCAAGGGTTAACAGGGGTTGGGCCATATTCTAAACGCTTTTCGGCGGAGGACAAAGATACGCCGGTAGAGGCTAAAATGACAGAATGGCAGAATAATGTAGGGGCGGGGCTTGCCCCCGCCCGTCGTTGAACGGCATCGTTGAAACGGCGGGCGGGGGCAAGCCCCGCTCCCTACTCAATACGTGTTCCCAATACTTCTATTAGGGCCCTAGCTTTCAGCAAACACTCCTGGTACTCACGCTCGGGTACCGAGTCGTAGGTGATAGCCGAGCCGACCTGGAAGCTCAGGTAGCCGGTATCGGCCCGGTACTGTAGCGAGCGGATGACGACGTTGAAGTCGAAGTCGCCGCCCGGCCACACCACGCCCAGGCTGCCACTGTATAGGCCGCGCTGGCTGCGCTCATAGTGCTCAATCAGCTGCATAGCCCTGATTTTGGGCGCACCGGTCATCGAGCCCATCGGGAAGGCGGCGCGCAGCACATCAACGAGGTCGGTGCCCGGCCGAAGCTCGGCGGCTACGGTCGATATCATCTGCCAGACGTGGCGGAAAGGGTAGAGGCCAAATAGCTCGGGTACCTGCACGGTGCCGGTTCGGGCCACGCGGGCCAGGTCGTTGCGCACCAAGTCCACAATCATCAGGTTTTCGGCGCGCTCCTTTTCGTCGTGGAATAACGCCTGGCGCTGCTGCTCATCGGCAGCGGGCGTAGCGCCGCGCCTAGCAGTGCCTTTGATGGGCTGGGAAATAAGCTGGTTGCCGCGCCGGGCCACGAACCGTTCGGGCGAGGCGCAGAGCAGGTAATGGTCGTGCCAGCGAAAAAATCCGGCAAAAGGCGCCGGCGAGGTTGCGTTCAGTCGCTCGAATACGTCGGCCGGGTCCAGGGCCACGCCTTCCGCGTAGAATTCCTGGCAGAGGTTGAGCTCATACACTTCGCCGTTGAGAATGTCTTCGCGCACAGCCTCCACCGCCTGCAGGTACTCCACTTTGGGCAGGCGGGGGCGCAGGCCAGATACTCGTGGCGGACCAGACCCAGGCACTTTGGTGGCCAGAATCTGGGCAAGCACACCGTCAGCAGCTCCGTGGATTTCGAGCTGCTCTCCGCGCCAGCGCAGCCAGATTTCGGCCCGAAAAAAGTGCAGTTGCGGCCAGGCAAAACCAGCGTGGTTGGCGCTGCTCAGTGCTTCAATTTCGTTCTTGACGTCGTACGTCACGAAGCCGCAGCACGGAGCCGTTCCGGCCTGCAGGAGCCAGGGCTGCAGCTCCGCCAGCGTGCGCGGAGCGTCGGTAGCGTGAACTGCAACCGCCAGCAGGTGCTCGAAAGGGCCCTCGGGATAGGCCAGGTTGTTGGGCTCGAAGTACGCACAGTGCGCGATACCCGCCGCCCAGCGCAACGCCCGCGCCCGGAAGTCGGCCGGTAGTGTGGCCAGCGGCACGGTAAGGCAGGATGCAAGAGCAGAATCTTCGGGCACAGGAGCAACAAAACCAGCCTTCTCGTAGCCGGCTACGAAGCCGGCCCGGACTGACCGGAACCCAAAGTTCGGGCTAAATCGGCAGTCAGGCTGCTTAAGTTGCAGTTATTTCAGCGTGCGCAGGGCCAGCTTGGCCTTCGCATCGGTGCTGTTTTTATACTCGTGCCAGGGATAGGCCAGGGCTTTGAGGAAATACTTGCGCGCAACAGGCTTGTTGCCCGCACTCTGGGCCATGTAGCCCTGCTGCAAAGCGGCTTGTGGGGCATAGTAATAAGGCGCTTTTGGTCCTGCTTCGCTCAATGTCGCCTCAAAGTAAAACCAGGCCGAATCGAGCTGGCCCAACCCTTGGAAGGCCCGGGCGCGTCGGTAGGGCGCCTCAATGCGGTCGCGCCAGAGCGTGGTGGCCGTGGGACGGAAGCTGCGCAGCGTGGCCAGCGCCTCGCGGTCGTAGCCACCGTCGGACTGCAGCCGGGCGCGGGTCAGGATGGGGTTTAGGGCCCGGGCTTCGTCGTAATAGTGCTGGGCGTAGGTGTCTTCCTCCACATCAGCCGGGCCGGGCTGGTTGATGAGGGAGCGGTAGCGCGCAATGGCGGCAGCCGGCTGCCCGCCCAGCCAAGCCGCCAGGTAGAGCTTGAAGACCGCATCCTTGTGGTAGTGCTGCCCGCGTGACTCGTGCAGAAACGCCAGGTTTTCGCGCTCCGAAGCGGCGTAGTCGCCCCGGTATAGCAGTAGGTCGGCGGCCATATGGTGCAGGTAGGGCACGGGCAGGTAGGCGGGGCCGGTGGGCCGGGCGCGGTAGGCGGCCAGGGCAGCATCGGCATGGTGCTGGCGCTTGGCCACGCTCATGCGTACGTAGGCAAAAAGCAGGTTCTCGGGCTGCTCGGCAGTGAGGCGGGCCGTCAGGCGCTCGGCTTCGGCAGGTTGCTTGTAGTAGCTCTCCCGAATCAGGGCTTGCAGCAGCTGACTTTCCAGCTGGAAATCGGAGGGCTGGCTGGCCGCGAGGCTCAGGTTGCGCAGGCCCGCTTCCACGCTAGGCGTAAGGCCCAGCAGGCGCAGCAGCCAATGGTAGCCCTCGGGCATGGCACCCACGGCAAAGTCACACACACCCAGAGTCTTACGGGCTGGGGTGAAATTGGGGTAATGCTTCACCACATCCTGCATCTGGTGGTAGCCGCTGCGCAGGTGGAAGCCGCCAGCTACCAGATGTTTGAACAGCAGCTGGCTCAGGCCCAGGTGCAGGGTGATTTCGGCCCGGGCATAGTCGCGCAAGGCACTGGCCGGGGCCTCGTCCAGGGCATCCAACCGTGCTTCCTGGCTCTCGGTGAGGGCATCGTAACGCTTGGCGTCCTGCGAAACCACCAACTCCACAAAATCGGCGCAGTTGGCTACCAGCAGCGGCGCGGGCGACTTCGGCGTAGCGGCCAGCTCGGACCGGAGCAGGCTACGGGCCGCGTCGAGGCGCAGCTTCAGCACCTCCGCATAGGCGCGGCGGCTGGTGGGTGTGAGGGGCTCGAGGGCAGTAGGCGCGGGCGCTGTTTCGGGCGCGGCAGCTTGCGGCGGCTTAGCACCCATCAGCAGCAAGCCGCTCAGCAGGGCCGCTACGTCCAGCAGGGCCCGTCGCCGAATTCGACCGCCATTTGTTACCTCCAAAAAAAATGCCGCTAACGCCATCAGGATAGGAACAAAAAAGGAACGACCGAGGCCGTTCCTTTTTATGAGATAAGTCAGTCAATCAGATTGATGACCTGGCTTAAAGCCGAGCTTAAGAGATGCGGGCTTCCACGTCGGCCAGAATGCGGCCGCAGTGCTCGCACACAATAATTTTCTTATGCGAGATGATGTCGGCCTGGCGCTGGGGCGGCACCGTGTTGAAGCAGCCGCCGCAGGCGTCGCGGCGCACCAGCACCACGGCCAGGCCGTTGCGCACGTTGCCGCGAATACGCGTGTAGGCCGTCAGCAGGCGGTCTTCGACCGGCTTGGTGGCTTCGTCGCGCTTGCCCATCAGGCCGCGCTCTTCTTCTTCGTTCTCGGCCACAATAGTGTCGAGTTCGCCTTTTTTGTTGTCGAGGTCTTTGCGACGCTCATCCAGTTTAGACTTCGTACCGCTGATTTCGGCGTTTTTCACGTCAATCTGGTACTGTGCTTCTTTGATTTTTTTGTCCGCAATCTGAATCTCTAGGCGCTGGAGTTCAATTTCCTTGGCAATGGCTTCAAACTCGCGGTTGTTGCGCACGTTCTGCTGCTGCTCGTCGTACTTTTTGATGAGCGACTCGGCATCCTTGCTGGCCTGCTTGCGGGCTTTGATGGTGTCGTTGAGGCCCTGAATTTCTTCGTCGAACTTCTTCACGCGCACTTCGTAGCCGGCAATCTCGTCTTCGAGGTCGCTCACTTCCTCGGGCAAATCGCCCCGCACGCGCCGGATTTCGTCGAGCTGCGAGTCGAGGTGCTGCAGGGTGAGCAGGGCTTCGAGCTTGGCGGCTACGGGAACGTCGGCGGGAGCCACGGCGGCATTTTTAGCAGTCATATTGAACGGGGTTCGTCGGGGTTTCAGCGATTAAGACCGCAAAAGTACGTTCAAATCCGGCCGTTAGCAAATCCCGGAACACCTCGCCGGTGAACTGTTCGCTCTCAAAATGACCCACGTCGCAGAGCATGAGCTGGCCCTCGGCCCCAAAAAACTCGTGGTACTTCACATCGCCGGTCACATACGCATCGGCTCCGCTGGCCCGCGCCGCGCCAATCAGAAACGCGCCCGCACCGCCGCAAATGGCCACCGTTTTGATGGGTTTGTCGAAGGCGGTGTGCCGCACCACGGGCACCAGCAGCTGCCGCTTCAGCAGCTGCCGGAACTCGGCCGGGGCCAGTGCTTCGGGCAGCTCGCCCACCAAGCCCGCGCCAACTTCCTGGTGCACGTTTTCCAGCTTAATCAGCTCGTAGGCAACTTCTTCGTAAGGGTGCGCGGCGCGTAGGGCCCGCAGCACGGCCGCTTGCCGATGCAGCGGCAGCAGCACTTCAAGGCGCATTTCGGCCACGGCTTCGGGCTGGCCGGGCGCCCCAATCACCGGCTGGGTGCCCGCGCCGGGGGTGAAGGTGCCGGTGCCAGCTACCCGGAAGCTGCAATCGGAATATTGCCCTATCTGGCCCGCTCCGGCGGCGTAAAGGGCGGCCAGCACGCGGCCGGCAACGTCGGTTTGCTGGTCTTCGGGGCGGTTGGGGACGTAGGTAATGAGGCGGGCCAGCGTGCCGCTTTGCGGGGCCAGCACACGGGTTTGGCGCAGGCCTAATTTTTCCGCCAGTTTATCATTCACGCCGCCGCGCACGTTGTCGAGGTTGGTATGGGCCGCGTAGATGGCCACGTCATTTTTGAGCGCGGCGATGATGGTTTGCTCCACTTCGTTGGCCCCGGTGAGCCGTTTGAGCGGGCGGAAAATAACCGGGTGATGAGCCACTACCACGTTGCAGCCGCGCCGCACGGCCTCGGCTACCACGGCGGTCGTGCAGTCGAGGGTGATGAGCACGCCGGTAATTTCGGCCGCCGGATTGCCGCATTGCAGGCCGGCGTTGTCGTAGCTTTCCTGGTAAGCGAGGGGCGCAGCCGCTTCGAGCAGGCGGGCTAGGTCTTGAACGGTAGGCATTGGGTAGGTGACGAAATTGGGTACTAAGGTAGCTCGCGAAGACAGCGCTAGTACTGCCCAATTATACGGGTGACTATTTTGAATACGAATTAGCTGGTATAACCGTAAGGAATCGATTCTCCTTGTGGATGCGATGAATTATATTCTACTATGTTTGCGCCATTCAAGAGACTCGTACGGCCAGATTGCTGCTACCGTATGGAACGCATAATTGCGTGAGATACTGTGTTGTGAGAATTAATGAGGCGGGCCAATAACAGACAGAAAAGTTGATGACAAAAAGGGGTCATTACATCTCGGGAATTACAATAATGCTCTTTGTTGGGCTTCACCTGCTTAACCATGTTTGCAGTATTTATGGTGCTGACAAACACATTGAAGTAATGACTGCCTTGCGCCTTTTTTATCGCAGTAGATTCATTGAACCAGTGTTGTTGAGCGCTGTAATAGTTCAAATAATCTCAGGCCTCAAACTTTTCAACTCATCCAGAAGGACTGCAACCTCAATCTTTGACAAGCTGCAGATTTGGACGGGGCTTTATTTAGCAATTTTCTTTATTATTCATTTGGGCGCCGTTCTAAGTGGACGATTTTTACTACACCTCGACACAAACTTCTACTTCGGTGTTGCCGGACTGAATACGTTCCCACTCAACTTATTCTTTATTCCCTATTACGGTCTGGCAATTATTTCATTCTTTGGACACATAGCTTGCGTCCATAATAAAAAAATGAAACGCAATATTTTGAATTTAACACCAGTCAGACAGTCAGTAGTAGTATTTGGCTTCGGAATATGTGTGACACCACTGATTTTTTACGGACTGACAAATCATTTTAAGGGAGTGAGAATTCCAACGGAATACAACGTATTGATTGGAAAATAAGGAAGCGAAGTATAAAACCGCACACGCGGCCTTGATGGAAGGAAGTGCGGCATACGCACTATGCACGCTGACAAATATTCAGAATTTAGACTGCCTTTGTTGCTAAAAAGCAGGCGCATTGCGTACCTGTTCAGCGTTATACCAAATCGCCCAGCACCGCAACATACTTGGCCACGTTGGCCTCCAGGTCGCGGCGGCGATACTGCATAAGGTAGCGCGGATGGTCGAGCACCACGATGCGCTTGAATAAGCCGAGCTCGTCGTTCAGCTTTCTGAGAAACTCGCCGTTGCGCTTGCCCAGGCTTATGGCAACGTCGCGGCGCAGGCCAAAATCGGTGGCTTGCTGGCGTAGGGAGCGCTGCATGTCGGGCCACAGGGTTTTGATGAGGGCAGGCGAGTCGTAGTAATTATAGTTCAGGCCGTTGTTCAGCAGCACGAGCGGGTAGATGGAGCTGAGAAAAAAGTGACGGTAGAACTCGGCCGGGCCGCCCAGCGCCCCAACCACGCGGTACACGAACTGCGTGGAGAGCTCGGGCCGGCCGCGCGGCAACTCGTTGGCAATGCCACAGATTTTGCTCAGCGCCACAGGGTCGGTGAAGGCGACGCCGGTACGGCCCATGCCCAACCGGCCGGGGTTGATGCCCAGCAGGGCCACGCGGGGCTGGTCGTCGGCGTAAAATTTGTCGGCAAAGCGTTGGGCCAATGCCTGCACGGCCGGTTCGCGGAAGGGGTTTTGGGCCTCTATGCCCGGCGGCAACGTATTGGGCTGGGGAAATGAGCTCAGGAAATGCAGAAGTTGAACGGCCAGCTTGGGCATACTTAAGTAGTTCAGGATGCTATTGCAGAGGAAGGGACGGGATTGGGTGCCGACGAGTAGCCCCCAGCGGCAGGACCAGCGCCACCGCGCCGGGACCGATGCTGACGTGGCTCAGCAATGGATAGAGGGCCTGGGTACCGTGCCGGTGGTGGGTAGCAAACTGGAAGCCGTCGAACAACAGCAGAAAGCCGCCCTGAAGCAGCAGCGAATGGCCATAGCCCCGCCACTGGTCGGATGAGCCCGGGGCGGTAGGGTTGCGGCCTTTTTCGAGCAGGTAGACGCCGGTGGCCAGGTAGGCAACGTCGAGGCCGGCATTGAACAGGTAGATGTTCTCGGTGCGCAGCTGGGCGCGCACGTTATCGGCGCGGTTCGGGGTAGGAGCGTGCGCAGCCCGGCGGGCCCCCAGGTAGCCGGCCTCCGCCAGTGCCAGGTTTATCGCCCCCCAGCCCAGGTTCATTTGATGAAAATAATGCGCCGAGCCTTCCGTCTGGCTGGCCGCGATGCCACTGCCAAGCAGGTTGCTCACCGCCCAGCCGCCCAAAACCGTCAGGCCGCGCTGGTCGAGGCGGTTGCGCTCAGCCGCGAATGTCATCAATGTACCCCCAGCGGCGGGCTGCTGAAGCACAGAATCGGGCCGGGCCTGCGCCCGTGCGGGAATGGGCCGGGCCAAGGCGAGCAGGCAGCCAAGCAGGAATAGGAGGCGCATGAAGTGAATGAAATTAGTGAAGGAGCGGCGATAGGCAACCGCTTCGGGACAGATTTGTGCGGCCAGACTGGTGGCCTCCGTACTTTTGGGGGCCGTTGCTTCGGCAATAGCTCGCGTATGCCGCCCAATATGGCCTTTTTATTGTTGCCATTCGCCTGGCTTTATGCCGGCATAATGGCCCTGCGTAACTGGTTGTACGACATAGGCTGGAAGCGCAGCGAAACCTTTGCTGTGCCCTTGCTGAACGTGGGTAACCTGCGGGTGGGTGGCACCGGCAAAACGCCCCACGTGATGTGGCTGGTCGAAGAATTGCTGCGCCAGGGTCATCGCCCGGCCATCCTCAGCCGCGGCTACGGCCGCCGCACCCGAGGCCCGCGCCTGGCCGGCCCGGCCGATTCGGCCGCCACCGTGGGCGACGAGCCCTGGCAGTACTACGGGCAGTTTGCCCCGCAGCAGGTGCCGGTGGCCGTCGCCGAAGTCCGCCGCCTGGGCGTGGCCCTGCTGCTACGCGAGCACCCCGAAACTACGGTTGTCGTACTCGACGACGCTTACCAGCACCGCGCAGTGCGCCCGGCCCTGAACGTGCTGCTGACCGAACTGGCCCGTCCTTTTTACGAGGACTTTGTGCTGCCCGCCGGCCGGTTGCGCGAGAGCCGGGCCGGTGCTGCCCGGGCCGATGTCATCATTGTCACGAAATGCCCGCCCAACTTATCAGCGGCTAAACAGGAGGTTGCCGTGCAAAAGGTGCGGCGCTACGCCCGGGCCGGTGCGCCGGTGCTGTTTTCGACTTATACCTATGCAGAGCCGCAGTCGCTGCAGGCTGCGGAGGCTGATGCATCGGGGCCTGGCGCGATTTCTGGCCCGGGCCCGGCGGTGCTGCTCACCGGCATTGCGCAGCCTGGGCCGTTGCGCGAATACCTTGCTGCACAGGGCTATGAAATAAGATTTCATGCCGAATTTCCCGACCATCACGCCTTTGCCGAAGCCGATTTGGCGGGCTTGCGGGAGCGTTGGCAGCCGGGCTGGCCTATTTTTACCACCGAAAAGGACGCCACGCGTTTGCTCGACCCCGCTTTGCAGGGCGCGCGGGCGGGGCTGCCGTTCTATACCATTCCGGTGCGGGTGGCGTTTCTGGGCGACGGCGGCGCGGTGTTGCGCCAGCTGCTGCCGGAAATGCCTACCCAGCGGTCCTGACTTTCTGTTGCGATGGCCGCGTTCCGCACCTCATTTATTTGTTTCCGTTTGAAGGCTTTGCCCCAAAATTCTGTTCTTATTTCTGGTCTGAGCCGTTGGCTGGGGCTGGTACTGCTGGTGTTGCTTTCGGCTGCTGCCCGGGCGCAGGTGGTCGACGACTCTACCAAGGTGATGTACGGGCCAAAAACAACCCATGTCATTTTCGAGAGCGAGGTGCTGCGCGACTCTACCAAGGGCACGCCGGTCGATACGACGCTCACGCACTGGCCGCAACAGCGGTTTTGGCTACACGATACCACCTTTCAGCAGGATTTGGGAGCGGTCGGTACGGCTTCGCGTCCGTTGCTTTATCAACCCAACCTGGAGTTGGGGGCCCGCTACGGGCGCAATGCTTTCGACCGGTACGCTCACGATGCGCGCACGGTGCCGTACTACGATTCGCGCTCGCCGTATTCGTTTTTCCGCTTCATTCAGTCGGGCGCGGGTGAGCAGGTGTTCGAAATCAGCTACAGCCGCAGCCTGAAGAAGAACTTCAGCATTGGGGTTGACTACGAGCGCATTGCCTCGAATAAGGTTTTGGCCCCGACCAGGGGCAGCCGCGATGCCTTGGTGGAACATTCCAACCTGCTGCTGTTTGGCCGCTTTCAGACGGATAATGAGCGGTACCACTTGCTATTTAACATCAGCAACGCCCGCCACCGGGGTGTGGAGCAGGGCGGCATTCGGCCCATTATCAACTATAAAGCCAATGGCACCACTATCGATGTGGACCGAAGCGAGGTCGACGCTGCGGGCGTGCCCATTCTGTCAAATCTGTTTAAATACAACGAACAGCAGGTGTACCTCTCCACGGCCATCAACTACGAAGACCGCGACGAGCTGTATTTCACCCACACCTACCGGCTGCTGGGCCGTGGCCTCACGGTTTACCACACCTTCGACTACAAGCGCCAGTACAACAGCTACGCCGACCTGGCGCTGAAACCGACTGCCGACCCCGGCTTTTTTTACCCGCGGGTGTTGGGCAGCCGGGGCGCTACCATCGACCGCTCGCAGTTCAGCCAGGTCGAAAACACGGTGGGCGTGCTGGGGCGCACTTCGGCCGTGGAGTACCGCCTGTATGCCCGGGACCGGGTGGCTTCGCTCACCAGCGAAACGCTAACCGACGTGGCAACTGCCACCGACCTGAAGCTCGGCCCCGGGGCACCCACCCGCAGCTTTCACCAGTTCTTCGTGGGCGGCACGGCGGCATTCAACTACCGCACGATTTATGCCGTCGAAACAGCTGGTGAAGCGTATCTGCTGTCACTTAACCAGCTTAGTCCCGATTCGTATTCGCTCGAATACTGGCTGCGTGGGCGCGTGCGCACCGGGCCACTGTCGGCCGAGGCACTTATCAATTCATATTCGCCCACGCTCACTCAACAAGAGTTCATCGGCAACCATTACCGCTGGAACCATTGGGCTGGTGAGCGGGTGAACCCCATTTCCGGAGTTGTGAACGGCAAGTTCAGCAATACGAACACCCAGCAGCTCACGGGCCGCCTGCAGCTGAAGCTGCCCAATGTGCTGGCCCTGCGGCAGCAGCGCTTCGAGGCCAGCGCATCGCTTGTGAACATCAATAACCTGGTGTTTTACGACGCCGCCGGTTTGCCTGCTCAATTGGATGTTGCTAACCAGCTGCTTATCGTGGCCGCACGGCATAAAGCGCAGTTGGGCCGCTTTGGTATCGATAACCAGGCAACTTATACCAAGGGTGGCGACGTGAATGGCCTGCGCATTCCGGCGCTGGTTACGGAGTCGCGGGCCTACTACGAAGCCTACATTTTCCGCAAGGCCATGTTCAGCCAAACCGGCCTGGAGGTTTATTACCAGTCGGCCTACCGGGCCTTTGGCTACAGCCCGAGCACCCAGCAGTTCTACCAGCAGGATAAATTCACCATCGGAGCTTACCCGATTGTCAACGCGTTTTTCTCGGCCGACATCAAAACCGTGTCGGTGTTCCTGAAGGTCGCCTATTTGAACCAGAACCTGGGCCGCGACGGCTACTTTGCCACGCCCTACTACTCGGGCTACCCGCGCCGCTTCCAGTTCGGGGTGCGCTGGAATTTCTTCGATTAAGCCGTCTGTGCAGTTGTTCGCCGCTTGTTGTTAGTTCTCAGGCCATCCACTGAATATTGACAACTGACAACGAGCAGCTGACACCGAAATCAACCCATGAAAGAGAAAACCATCCTCAAGCTGAAGCTAAACACCGACCCGCGCTGGGTGAACATTGCCGAAAAGAACATCGAGGATATTCTCGTCGACCACGCCTGGTGCGAGCAAAAAGCGGCCAGCACCGGCATCAGCATGATTATCCATTACCCCGAGAAAACCCGGCTGGTGGCCGAGCTCACCGACCTGGTGGCCGAGGAGTGGAGCCACTTCGAGCGGGTGCTGCTGGAGTTGCGCAAGCGCGGCTACCCGCTGGGGCGGCCCCGCAAAGACGAGTACGTGGTGCAGCTGCTGGCCCACGTGCGCAAGGGCGGCGCCCGCGAGCGCCAGCTAATGGACCAGTTACTGGTGTCGGCCCTCATCGAAGCGCGCAGCTGCGAGCGGTTCAAACTGCTCTGGCAGAACATTGCTGACCAGGAGCTGAGCAAGTTCTACTACGAGCTGATGGTATCGGAAGCCGCCCATTTTGTAAGCTACGTGGACCTGGCCAAGGAGTACTGCGACCCCGCCGTGGTGGATGCCCGCCTGCAGGAATTGTTGGAAATCGAAGGCGAAATCGTGACCAACCTGCCCGTGCGCGATGACCGGATGCATTAAGCCGTTTGGGAGACCTTAGCTACTTGCGGTTTGGTTGGGTGGCTTTGGTAATACAGCGAAAGCCCACGGTGGGCGATGGGCCAGAATACGTGCTCCGTGATGTAACTGTGCAGGCGGCCAACGGGTCGCGGTAACTTCCGCCTTTGGCAATGCCGCGCTCCTGAATCATTTCGGCCGCGTTACCCAGCAGGTTGTAAAGCCGGTAGTCATTGGTAGGACCGTCATAGACATAGGCCGGGCTGGCAAGGTGCAGAAAATAAGGGCCGGATTGGTCGCAGTTGATAGGGAAGCGTGCTGGTCGCGTCCGGTTATATGCACGGATATCGGCTCTAATCTGCTGCTCCGAGGCCACGCTGCCTGACCGCTTCTTGAAATAGGCGGCCGCCTCGGGGTTTATTTCGAAAGGAATCTCGGGGCATTTGCTTCCATAGGGTAAACCACGTTTGGCCAGGGCAGCCTGCTCCCATTCGGCTTCAGTTGGAAGGCGGCATTCTACCACCACGTGTGCGGCAGCCATGCTATCGGGCGAGCCCAACTTGTCGCGATTTAAGGCGTTGGCGATAACGTGGCCCCGCCACAGGCAAAAAGCATTGGCCTGTTCGTAGCTAATGCCGACCACCGGGAAGTAGTCATAGTAAGGGTTGGTAAAATAATCGGCTACGGGTAGCGCCTCTGCCGTGGGGTTGGTATAGAGTAGGTCAAATCCATTGGCTTCAAGCTGCTGCCGGTACCTTTTCCACTCAATATTGGCTACTTCCGACTCATCGATGCCTCGGCCATCTCTAGCTAATACAATAGCTGCCGGCATTCCAATGGGTAGCACGCCGGGTACTGATTTGAATGCGGCCCAATCCAACTTCACCACAAAACTGGTGTCAGCTCCGCAGGCCGGGAAACGGGCCGGAGTGCTATACCGGATGGCCTTGTCGTCATCGAAAATATCGCGGCTCGCTCCGTATTCCCGCGTAAGGTTTAGGAGGCCGGTGGTAGCGCTATACAGGCCTGGGAAAGCCCCTGAGGGTGGCCGTGGCGTGTAACAGCCCGAAAGGCCTACCACCAACAATGCCTTCAAGAGCAAGGTGACTCGGAGCATATTTGCGCCATCCAACTTTCGCAGTCTTCTAACGTGCTGTAAATCGAGCATGATACTAGCTCAAAATCCGCAACGAATCGGCATGAATGAGCTGTGATGCTTGGTAGCGACCCTCGCGCGGGCCGTTCTCCAAGTTGAGGACGCCGCGTGGGCAGGCGGTGCTGCACATGCCGCAGCCCACGCACGAAGCCCGGATGATGGGCGCGCCGCGCTGCGCGTACTGCTGCACATCGATGCCCATTTCGCATACGTTGGAGCAGTTGCCGCACGAGATGCACTGCGCCCCATTGGTGCTGATGCGGAAGCGCGAAAAGTGCTTCTGTAGCAGGCCCAGGTAGGCCGCCATGGGGCAGCCAAACCGGCACCACACCCGCGAGCCCATGATGGGGTAGAAGCCCACCCCAATTACGCCGGAAAATACCGAGCCAATGGCGAAACCATACCATTTGGCCGCTGCGTTGCCGACCTCGCCCAGCAGCGCACCGCCGGTAGCGAAATGCACCCACAGCAGGGCCGTAATGGCAATTATCAGCCCCAGCACGGTGTAGACGATGCGCACTTCCCAGCGCCAGGCAGTCCGGCTTTTGTCGGAAAGCTGGCGGTAAGGGTCGCCGGCCGTTTCGGCCAAGCCGCCGCAGCCGCACACCCACGAGCAGTACCAGCGCTTGCCGTAGAAGTAGGTGAGGACCGGCGTGGCCACAAACGACATCACCGCGCCCCAAAACACCATGAACACGCCCAGCGCCTGCCCGTTCTTCAGCAGGTCGTGCACGTCGTTGGGCCACAGGTACTGGTAGTGCAGCGGCCAGAAGTAGTTGAAGTAGAACTCGGGTTTCTGAAAAAACTGGAGCAGCCCGGGAATCAGAAAGGAAAACCCCAGCTGGAAGAACATGACTGAAAGGGTGCGGATAACCTGGTAGCGCGAGTGCCGGTACTTCCAAAGTGCGCGGCCGCCCATCACCAGTACCGCCAGCGTGTAGAAGGTGCCGTAGAGAAACCACTGGTCGGCGGGCTTGGCCCGCAGCCACTGGCTAAAGCTATCGAGTGGATGAATGAGGTTGCTGAGCAGACCAAAATTACCTTGGTTGTCGCCGTTGCTGAACCAGTACAGCACCACGTAAAAACCGGTGAGCACCAGCCCGGTAATCCATCCCACCGCGCCGCGTCCGGTGCTGCTGCGCAGCCAGAGGTTGTTTTGCTGCACGCCGGCTGGGTGGCGCCCAAATTTCAGCCAGCTCCAAGCCAGCGTGCCGGCGCTAACCAGCCCAATGGCCAGCCAAAACCAGGTGTTGCGGCGGCCCGGGTCGGCATCGGCCCAGGCCAGCAGCAGGGCCAACAGGCCGCCTGCTACACCAGCCAGCATCAGCTTTTCGGCGGGCGAAGTAGCGGGCAGCGGGGGCGAGGTGAGGGTAGGAGTCATGGGGAGGAATAGCGGGGATAGCGACGAATGTTAGGAATGACACGATTTCTCGGCGTGCCGCCTAAACGGCAAACTAGTAGCAAGAACCAAGCTTGTTGCACCAGTATATTACCAGTGGCGCGAGTTGCTTTGGCAGAACTTCTGATTCGGTTTCTAGCAAGGCCTTTTACAAGGCATAGCCCGTTTAATGGTGGTGATGGTGGTGCGGCTCATCGGGCTTACCAAACAGGTTTTTGAGCGTGCCAAACAGGTAGAGGGCCATCCAGCACACATAGAGCCAGCTGAAGCCCTCGGGCAAGTGCCCCACAAAAAAGTATAGAATGAGGTGGGCGCCGGCGCTCATCAGCAGCCCGGTGAGGGCAATGAACTGAAAGCTGTTGAGGGCCGACGGACGGTATAGCTTGGAGAAATCCACGGGGCAAAAAGTAAAAATGTAGTGCGGAAAGACACGAGGTGCAAGGAGCCCAAGGCGGCGTTTGCTGCTGCGCAGAACATTCGCCCGCAGCCTTATGGTTTACCTTGGGCTTGAAAACCCTTCCTGTGCTTCGCGCAACAATGCGCGAAGGCCTTTGCGTTGCTTCAGCGTCACGGCCAGTTGGGGAAATTGTCGGTTGAAGTCGGCCACGATGGCTTTTTCGTGCTGCCTGGCAAACTCCGGGTCGAAATTGGCCGCGCCCAGATGCGCCAGTACGGTGCCCACGGAGGCCTGCTCGCGAATCCACTGCTCGCACACGGCGTGGCGTAGGCGCAGGCCCAACGCATTGAAGCCCATAACGGCATGCGGCGCTTCGGCCTGGAAATAAACCCGCAGCGCGGCCCGCGCCGAGGCATGCTCCCAATAGAAGCTGCTCAGGCCGGGCGTGGGCTCGGACGGGGCCTGCCCGTAGGTCTGGTATTCGAGGTTGAAGAACTTGGCCGAGTTGAACCAGATGCCACGCCGGTAGGCCGTGGCCTGCCCGCAGATGGTGTGGGCCACGGTTTCGCCCTGCATGCGCCCGGTGTACCAGAGCTGCTCGATGGGCACCTCGCCGGCCCCGGGCTGGCGGTGCTGGGCACAGTCGCCGGCCGCAAAAACGCCGGGCACGCTGGTGCGCAAAAACGCATCAACCAGAATGCCCTTGTCGGTTTCAACTTCCGACGTTTTGGCCAGCCCGAGGTTGGGCGTGACGCCGGTAGCCAAGCCCACCCATTGGCACTCGATTTCCTCGCCTGCCGTCGTGACCACGGCGCGCACCCGGCCGCGGCCGTCGCCCAATATTTCGCGCAATTCGGTGCCGTAACGCACCGGCACGTGGTTCTCGTGAAACTGGCGGTCCACCAAGTTGGCTTCTTCGGGCGGCAGCACCGCGCCCCAGTAACGGGCATCGCGCACCAGCACCACGGGCTCGATGCCGCGGGTGTGCAGCATCTCGGCCAGCTCGACCCCAATAAGGCCGCCGCCCACCACCACGCCCCGGCCGATGCCGTGCGTATCGCGGGCCATGGCTTCCAAATCGGGCAGGCTGTAGAGGCCCTGCACGCCGGCCAGGTCCTGCCCGGGCCAGCCGTAGCGCTTGCTTTCGGAGCCGGTGGCGAGCAGCAGCTGGTCGTAGGCGAGCGTGGTGCCGTTGTCGAGGGTCAGCAGCTTTTCGCTGGTATTGAGGGCGGTGGCGGTGGCATGCACGAGGCCCAGCCGGTTTTCGTCCCAGAACCAGTCGCCGTAGGGCTTGGTGTCCTGGTAGCGCAAGTGGCCCATGTACACGTACATCAGGGCCGTGCGCGAGTAGTGGTGGATGCTTTCGCCCGATACCAGCGTGATGCGGGCCGCGGGTTGCAGGCGCCGCACGGTAAGCGCGCAGGTAACGCCGGTAATGCCGTTGCCGATGATGACGAGGTGCATGGAGGGACTGAATTAAAAAAAGCTGGGCAGTGCTCAAATGTAGGTCGGGCCCGGTGCACGAATCCAAGCGGGACCATACGTACGTTTGTGGCTCAATGATTGACTGTGGCCGGGCGGTTCCTTACACCTGCGGACCATTTATTCTTCGTTTTCCCCATTTCCCATGCTGAAATCCTTCATTCCCCGTCTAAGCACAGCCCGTCGGCTGGCGGTAGCAGCCGCGGTGCTGCTGAGCGGCGCTACTGCCACGGCCGTAGCGGCCCCGCCCATGGCCGCGCTGCCCCAGGCAACTACCGCTTACTATGCCAAGTTTGTCGACGAGAATGGCAACATCAACTACGGTGCTATCAAGCGCAACCCGCTCGAAATAAAAGCGCTGGTGAAGCGCTACGAAACCACCGATGCCAAGATGCTAAAGGATGCCGACCGCGAAGCATTTTACTTAAATGCCTACAATGTCATGGTCATCAGCGAAGTGGCCGCGCATTACCCAGCCGAGTCGGTACAGAAAATCCCCGGCTTCTTCGATAAGAACCTGGTGACGGTGGCTGGCGAGAAGATGACCCTCAACGATTTGGAAGCCAAAAAGCTGCGCGAGCCTTTCCACGACCCGCGCGTTCATTTTGCGCTGGTGTGCGGTGCCAAAGGCTGCCCGCGCCTCAATCGCCAGGCCTACGTGGGCAACCAGGTCGATGCCCAGCTCACGGTGCAGGCCCGCAAAGTGCTGCAGGACCCCAAGTTTATCCGGGTGAACGACGCCACCAAGAAGGTCCAGATTTCGGAGATATTCAAGTGGTTCGAGCCCGAATTTAAGGCCAGCGGCAAAACTGGGCTGGCCTACATCAATCAGTTCCGCGACAGCAAAGCAATTCCGGCTACGTATGCCGTGGAGTATTACACCTACGACTGGGCCTTGAACGACCGCAAACAGTAGTAATATAAGCAACTACAAAAGTAAGGAGGCTTCCGGCCGGCGATGCATTTCGCTGGCCAGAAGCCTTTCTTTTTGGAAGTCAGGCTGGCTATTGCCTGCGTAAATGGGTGGGATGGATGCCTTCGGGCAGTGGCCCGCCGTAACGGAACCGGCGCGGCTGCGTACGCCTGTAGAGAATTCCATTCTTAAACTACTTAAACCTCCGGCCCATGATTCCTGACGATTTTTCCGGCGATGGAACCGACCCCAACGAGGGCGAGCACGCTGATATTACCGAGAACAAAGGCTTTCCGAAAAACGAGAAGCTCGAAAAAGAAAAAGAATACCAGCAAGACCAGAGCAACAACAAAGCCAGCGGCGACCCCACGGCGGCGCGCTACACCGGCGCCAACGGCTACACCCAGCGCAGCAACCAGAAAGACCAGCTCGAAAACCTGCACATCGGAGGCTCGGAAACCAGCCCCCAGGGCGGAAACGACCACGATACTATTGGCGAGCAGTCGCAGGGCCCCGGCTTTGAAGTAGAAGGCAGCGTCGAGCTTGACCACAAGCTGCGCACCCGCGAACAGCTGTTTGGCGAGTCGACCACCAGCGGACCAGCCACGTCTGCCAACGACGACTCGGGCCACGAATAAGGCCCAGGTGGCGTAGTCGCTGCGTAAGGCCAGCGCTTCAAACAAGCCTTTTATTGTAAGATTTCGGTTCGACCGGAAGTGCTCCCATTGGGGTGCGCTTCCGGTTTTGTCGGTTATACGGGGCCTTGCAACGGGTTTTTCACGCCAGTGGCGGGCTGAAAAGACTTGGCGAGAATGGAATTATTGCGGAATGGCTACGCAACTTCATAACTTGCGCTAAATAGGCGCCTGTGTATTGGGTACCAGGCTTTAATTCCTTTCTTCTTTCGCTTAAATTCTTTTCCCACACCTTTCCTTACACGATGGACCCGAACAATACCCCTCCCAATCCCAACGACGAGTACAATCCCAACCTGGAAGCCCAGGACGAAGACGTCTTGTCGGGTGGTAACAACCGCCTCACCTACATTTTGCTGGGTGTGATTTTTGCGCTGGTAGCCGGCTACTTGGCGTTGCCCAAAGGCTCGGGCAGCGGCATGGCGGCGGTCACGCCTTCGTTTATGCTCAGCGACGCGGCGGTAACTGCCCCAGTGCCGGCTGCCGAAGACCCGGCCGCTGCCAAAGCCGCCGCCGATAAAGCTGCCGCCGATAAAGCTGCCGCCGATGCAGAGCCTGCTACGGCTACCACCAAACCCGCCGTTGCAGCTGCCAAACCCGCCCCGACCACCGCAGCACCAAGCCCGGCCGCAGCCGCACCAGTAGCTGAGGTAGCACCGGCCGCCGCGCCTGCCCCTGCTGTGGCCGCTGCCCCCGAGCCAGCCGCCCCAACCACCACGACTCTTGCTGGTAAAATTGAAGACGAAAATGGCCGTGCTCTGGCCGGCGCCACCGTTTTCCTGAAAGGCAGCAACAAGATTGCCAGCACCGACGCCAGCGGCAACTACTCCATTGAGGTGCCTGCCAACAGCGACAACGTGCTCACTTATGGCTACGGCGGATACGACGATGAAACCGTAACTGCCCGCGGCGGCAAAGCCGTGAACGTAACCTTGACGCCCCGCGCCAAAGCTGGCCGCAAGCGGAAGTAGGGTTAACCTAAACAGGATGGGGCGATGCAGGCTACGGCATGCTAACCCTGCCTATACAAGCAGAAGGGAGGCAAATGAGCTGATTCAGCCATTTGCCTCCCTTCTGCTTTCAGGTGTTTTTACCTCGTCATGTTGTTGCCTCAGTTGTTGGCCCCATGCGTTTGCCGAACAGGAAGTACACCGGCAGGCCCAGCGCTACGAGGCCCAGGCCCCGGCGCGAGAACTCGGCCGTGTCGGGTGCGACCAGCAGGATGATGCAGAAGGCACTGGCCAGCAGCACGTAGAGGCCCGGCAACACTGGGTAGCCCCAGGCGCGGTACGGGCGGTGCGCATCGGGCCGGGTGCGGCGCAGCACGAAAATGCCGATGATGGTGACCACGTAAAACAGAATTACGGCAAACATCACGTAGTCGAGCAGCTGCCCATACGAGCCGCTGAGGCACAGCAGGCACGCCCACAGGCACTGGGCCCACAGCGCACGGCCGGGCACGCCGGCCCCGTTCAGGCGGGCCAGGCCAGAGAAAAACAAGCCGTCTTTCGCCATGGCGAAGTAGGCGCGGGCCCCGCTGAGGATGATGCCGTTGTTGGCGCCGAAGGTGCTGAGCATGATGAGCACCGCCATGATGTAGGCGCCGGCCTTGCCGAGCATCGATTCGGCGACGGCGGTGGCCACGCGGTCGTCGGTGGCGTACTGAATGCCGCGGCCGGCCAGCGTGGTTGCTTCGGGCGAGCCGTGCAGGGGCAGTACCAGCAGGTACACCACGTTGATGAGGATGTAGAGCGCCGTAACGATGGCCGTGCCAATAGCCATGCTGCGCACCAGCGTGCGCTCGGGGTTCTGAATTTCCTCGCCCGCGAAGCCGATGTTGTTCCACGAATCGGAGGAAAACAGCGAGCCCGACATGGCCATGCCAATGGCAATGAGCAGCGACCCGCCGCTAATGGGCACCGGGGCCGCGCTCACACCCGGAGCCGGGTACCGGGTGGCCGTCCACAAATCGTGGAAGTTGGCCGCAATGGCCTCGTGGTTGATGCCCAGGGCTACGCCAAAAATAATGAGCAGCGCCAGGGCAATCAGCTTGGTGCTGCCCAGTACGTTCTGAATGAGCTTGCCGGTGCGCACGCCCTGCGCATTGAGCGCCGTGATGCCGATAATGAGGGCAATGGCGAGCAGCTGCACGCTGCTGAACTCGAAGCTGCCGGCATGAAACAGCACATTCTTCACGCTGAAGTAGGGAAGGAGCACGCCGGTAAACTTGGCAAAGGCGACGGCCACGGCCGCAATTACGCCGGTCTGGATAACGAGAAACAGCGTCCAGCCATACAGGAAAGCGGTGAGGCGACCGAAGGCCTCGCGCAGGTACACGTATTGTCCGCCCACTTTGGGGAACATGCTGGCCAGCTCGCCATAGCTAATGGCCCCGGCCATGGTGATGAAGCCCGTGAGCAGCCACACCACCAGCAGCCAGCCGGCACTGCCCACCTGCCGGGCAATGTTGCCCGACACGATAAAAATGCCCGAGCCAATCATGCTGCCGGTGACGAGCATAATGGCATCAAAAAGGTTAATAGCCCGCTTAAAATGCGGCTGGTCGGGTTGGGGTTCGGTCATACAATAGGGAGAATTTTTGTCAAAGAAACGGAAAAGGCCCGCCGTGAACGGCAGGCCTTGCAAAATGCGTCATATTTCGGCTCAAAACTCGCTGCGGTCGTACCAGCTGCGCATGCGCCAGGGGTCGGTGCGGTGCTTGCGCACGAGCACCAGCCGGGCCGTGCCCGAGCCGGAATAACGCTCGTTGTCGCGCTGCTCAATGGTGAGCAGGAAGGAGCGCTCCACGGTAGCCAGGGTGTCTGAGGTCAGGGTATCGGAGCTGGGCAGGTATTGCGTCCACTGCAGGTTGGTGGAGCGGGCGGCTTTGAAGAGGCGGTAGGTAGTATTAGCATCCACGTCGCGCGTCCAGGAGCGGTCGACGTTGGCGGCGAAGTCGCGGTAGGTAAACACAAAGCGCGGAGACAGCAGCTGGCCGTAGAGGGTGGAATCGCGCAGCTGGTAGGCGGCCCGAAACCGGTCGAAGAAACCCCGCACGTACACCGGGTTGCCCAGCAGCTCGTTCTGGTCGGCGGGTACTTCGTCGAGGGCGGGGGCAAAGGGGTTGCAGGCCGGCACCACCAGCAGCAGGCCAATGACAGCCACAAGCAGGGTGGAAAAAGAAAGGCGTGTCAACGGCTTCATAGAAGGCGAAATATACGCTACGCTTAATGAGGAATGAATAATTAAGAATGAGGAATTTGCAATCTGTTTGATATGCCCGAACTTCCTCATTCCTCATTCCTCATTCCTCATTCCTCATTCCTCATTCCTCATTCCTCATTCCTCATTCCTCATTCCTCATTCCTCATTCCTCATTAAGCCGACGGCGTTAGTGCGAGATGAAATACTTTTTCAAATCCGTCCAGCACAGGGCGGGGGAAGTGCGCTGGTCGCGCCACGCCACAATGCGCCACTCGTTGTTGCGGCGGCGCACAATGAGGCGGATGTTGCCCTCGAGCAAACCCGCGTGGAAAGCCGTGTCCTGCTGCGTGATGCGAAGCTGGTAGAGCGCCGATACTTCGGCCGAGTCGGTGGTATAGAACTGGTCGCGCCGGCCGCTGAAGGTGAGCGTATTGTTGGCGCTGGCGGGCGTGCGGCGGCGCAGGCTGCTGAAGTAGGTGGTTTCGTCGGGCACGCTCCAGTTGGCAAACAGGGCGGGCGAAGAGCCGGCGCTGGTGGGGTCGGGCACGAAGCGGTAGTCGGGGCCGCTGAAGGTGCGCTCGTAGTTGGCCACGTTCACGTGCTGCACGGCAGTGGTAAAGTTGGCCAGCAGAATATCAATCTGGGTGGGTTGAACCCACTCGCTGGCGGCGGCGGCGGGCTCGGGCTCGCGCAGCTGGAAGCAGGCCGATAAAGCCAGCAGCGGGAGCAGGAGAAGAAGTTTTTGGGGAGTAGCAGCCACGCAGCAAGTTACGTAATGCGGAGCCTTTGCCCCGCTACGGGAGCACCTGTGAAAGCAATTCCATTCAATTACACATGAGCAACGCATGTGGTGACGCAGCAAAGGCTGCGTGCTATGTTCGTTCGTACTTTCGCCACCCGTCCACCGCTCCTCCCTCGCATGTCCCGAAAGCTTCTGGCGTTACTCACCGCGCTGCTGCTGCTCCTGAGCCTGGCCACGTACGTGTACTACCGGCGCACGCTGGCGGCTGTACCCGTCGACCCCTACTCGCTGGTGCCCGACGATGCCGTGTTCGTGCTCTCGACCCACGACCACCCGGCGCTGGTGCGCCACCTGCAGGAAACCGAACTCTGGGATAACCTCACGGCCGTGCGCTATTTTCAGCAGGCAGCTGGGCACCTGGCCCTGGCCGACAGCTTGGCCGGCGGCAATGCCCGGCGCCGCAATGCCCTGCTCAATCTGCTGGGTCATAAGCTGGTTATAACCTCGGTGCACGTAACCGGGCCAGGCGACTTCGATGTGCTGTACCAAGTGCCGCTCAGCCGCGTGGCCGAATACCGGCAGGTGCGCGGCCTGCTCGAAACCCTCGGCCGCGACCCGCGCTACCGCCTTAGCACCCGCGACTACGAAGGCCAGGAGCTGACCGTACTTACCGAGCAGCGCACCGAGCACAGCCTCACGGTACTCAACTACCGCAACCACCTAGTCATCAGCACCAATTTCGGGTTGGTGGAAGCCGTGGTGCGCCGCCTGGCCCACCCTGAAGCGCCCACCGTGCAGGCCGCCTTCCCCTCGACCGACCTGCTGCGCGTGGCCGGTACCGATGCCACGCTGCTGGTGAACTACCGCCGCCTGCCGCAGTTTTTCGACGTGCTGTTTCGGCCCGAGGCCCACGGTACGTTCGACCAGCTGGCCGGCTTGGTGTCCCAAGGGCTGCTCAGCGTGAAGCTAGCGGGCAGTCGGGCACAGTTTCAGGGATTTTCGAACCCCGAAACAGCCAATGGCACCCTGCAGGCCCGCCTGCGCGGCCAGTCCGCCCAAGCCCTGGGGCTGAGCAGTGTGCTGAGCATGCGCACGGCAATGCTAATCCATCTGGCGGCCAGCCCGGTCCGTACCTGGCCTGCTCCGGCCAACGCCCGACCCGACTCCCTGGGCCGCAATGCGGCCCTCGACAGCCTCCGTGCCGGGTTTGGAAGCGAAGTAGCAGTGGCTTATCTGACCGCTGCTTCGCCGGGCAGCCGGCCTGGGCGGCTGGCGCTGGTGCGCTGCTCTAACCCCGCCCGAACCAGTACCTGGCTGGCCCGCCTGCGTCGGCTGTATGGCAACTCGCCGGCGTTTACCCGAGTGGGGCAATTCGAAGTACACCCGGTGGGCTTTGCCGAAGCCGACGTGCTGGGGCCACTGCTGGGCACCGCCGCCCCGCGTGTGGCCGAGGTAACCGCCCGTGCCGGAGCCTTGGTGAACGGGTACTTCGTGCTGGCTGATGAGTTAACCTTGAACGCTTACTTAGCCGACGTTATCGCCGAGCACACCTGGGCGCAGGTCCCGTCGCAGGTGGCTTTCCTACAGGAAACCCTGCCTCGCGCGCGGCTTAGCGTGCTTATCGACTCGCGCAACAGCTGGAATGCCCTGCTGGGCGTGCTCACGGAAGACCGCCGGGCCGGGCTGCTGCGCAACGAGGCATTGTTCAAGCGCTTCCCCCAAATGGCTTTTCAGCTGCTGCCCGCCGAAAACGAGGATGGCCCGGACGCCCAGTACTTCACCCAACTGCTCTTGCGCCACCCCAACAATGGCCCGGCTACCACCCAGGCGGGCGGCGCGGCGGCCAATGGAAGGGTGCTGGCGTTTCGGCGCACGCTGATGGGCCTGCCCACGCTGCTGCCTGCTCTGGGCACGCGCATGCCGGCGGTAGTGGTGCAGGACTCGGCCCGGGTGCTGCACTACGTGAGTGCCGAAAATGCCGTGCTGTGGTCGGATACCCTGACTGGCCCGGCGGTGGGCCTGAGCCTGCTGCCGGCGGGGGGCGGCGTGCCGGGTGGGCTGCTGCTGGGCGCGGGTGCGCAGCTGCACCTGCTGGCCGCCGATGGGGCGCCGGTATTGCCCTTCCCGCTGCATCTGCCCGATACCGTGCGCGTGACCGGCCTGCTGGCGGGCCTGGTAGCCGGACAGCCTGCCCGGCTGCTGGCCACCACAGCCGGCCACCTGCTGCTGCTCGATGCCAAAGGGCACCAGTTTCCCGGCTGGCAGCCTAAGCGCCTCGATTTCCCGCTGGCCGGCCGGCCGGCGCTGCTGAACGTGAACGGACGCGACGTGGTGGTGGCCCCGCTGCAAAATGGCTACGTGTACGCGTTCGACGGGGCGGGTAACCTGCTGCCCGGCTTCCCGCTGAGCGTGGGGGCGCGGCTGGCAGGCGACATCTTCGCGCATGCAGGGAGTACCCTTAGCCGCTCGCACCTCACCGTGGTGAACCAGCACGGCGAGCTGGTAACATTCACGCTCGGGGGCGATGTGCTGAGCCGCAAGCGGGTGGCCACCTGGAGTCGCACGGCCCGGTTTCACCTCGTGTCCGACCCCCGTGGTCGCTCATTCGCCGTGGTGCGCGAAGACAATAATCAGCTCGACCTGTACCTGCCCACCCTGAATGACCCGCTGCTCACTCAGAAGTTTGTGACCTCGGGTGAACGGGGGGTGCAGTGGTTCGATTTCGGCGGAGGGCGGCACATGGTTGCCATCACCGAAACCGGGCCGGGGCAGGTGTTCCTCTATAATGCGCGCGGCTGGCTGCTGGGGCGGGAGGCGCTGCCCAGCACCGGCACCGGCGTGGGCCTGACCTACGATGCCACCACCGACAGCTACCAGCTGGTTCGCATTGTGGGCCGCGAGCTACGCCGCACCGAGCTGAAGTTGGAGCTATGATTGCTGGCTGCAAAGTTCTTTCAGCCCGTTATGCCGAGCGCAGCGAAGCATCTTTACTGCAATAGTAAGTACTCATTCAAAAGTAAACGAGTACAAGCACGTCATGCAGAGCGCAGCGAAGCATCTCGCGTGCCGCAGTAAATTAATCGTTTGACGATGCGAGCGAGATGCTTCGCTGCGCTCTGCATGACGGTTACTTTTGCTTGAGCACTTAAAAAGGTGCTTGCGCGGTAAAGATGTTTCGGCAAGCTCAGCATGACGTTCCTGTTTTAACCCACCACACCAACACTCATTCAACGCTGCAATGCCCTCAACCCCTCGTGCCGGCCTCGTGGTGGGCAAGTTCTGGCCGCCGCACCGGGGGCACCAGCTGCTGCTCGAAACGGCTGCCGCCCAGGTTACAGAGCTGCTGGTGCTGGTATATGCCAACCCAGACTCGCCCACGCACCCGGCGGCCGAGCGTGCCCAATGGCTGCGCGAGCTGTACCGGGGCGATGAGGCAGCCGAAGGCCCCGGTATTGGTCCTACGCCGCTGCGCATCTATGCCCTTGCGGCTGCCGACGGCGTGCCACCCGATGCGGCCGATGACTACACCCAGCGCGAGTTTGTGCGCCAGTGGCTGGCACGGCAAGGGCTGCGGGCCGATGTGGTGTTCAGCAGCGAAGACTACGGGCCGGGCTTTGCCGGGCATCTGGGGGTGCCGCACGTAGCCGTGGATAATGCCCGGGCGCAGGTACCCATCTCGGGCACACTGATACGGGCGGCGGCGCGGGAAGTGGCTGGTTACCTGCACCCACTCGTGGCCGCGCAGCTGGGCGTGGTGCCACCCGCACCGGTGCCGCGCGTGGTGTTCCTAGGGGCCGAGAGCAGCGGAAAGTCAACCCTGTGCGCGGCGCTGGCCGACGCCTGCCATACGGTGTGGGTGCCCGAGTACGGCCGCACCCTGCACGAGCAAAAGCACGGCAACCTGGAGTTCGAAGACCTGCTCTACATTGCCCGCCGCCACGCTGAGCTGGAGGATGAAGCTGCCACCCAGGCGCAAGGCGTGCTGTTTTGCGATACCAATGCGGCTACCACGGCGCTGTATTCCTACTACTATTTCCACCGCTGCGACCCAATTCTGCGGGCCATGGCGGCGGTGTGCGGGCAGCGTTACGCCCACACCTTCGTGTGCGCACCCACTGTGCCCTTCGAGCAAGACGGCTGGCGCGGTCCCGAGGCGTTGCGCAGCTTCCAGCACGGCATGATACTGATGCAGCTGGATTTTTTCGGCATCCCGTACACGCTGGTGGAGGGCACCGTGGCCGAGCGGGTGGCTCAGGTGCGGGAGGTCCTCGGTACTGCCTAGCTGCTTCCTTCACCAAAAACCAGTGTGCTAGGGGCGGGCCGGCTTGGCTTGTTTCGGCAGGGTTTCCTTCACGCCGCCTTTGGTGAGCTCGAGGGCGCGCACGTGGCCGCTTTTGGTGAGCAGAAATTCCACGGTCCGGTTGGGGTTGTTGCGGCTGAAAAACTTGCGGTCGGTTTCGGGTACCAACGGATTTTCCAGGTCCTTCAGGTAAAGCTGGCCCTTTGCGAAAAGAATGCTGACTTCGCCATACGTTCCTGCGAAAGCCGACACCCCGGCCGGGGCCGAAGGGGCGGGCCGATGCACGTACGGTACCTCCACCGTCTTGCCAAACAGAATGCCCGCTAACCCATAGCTAATCCAGTGCGATTCGGCCTGGTTGTTTGACAGCACGATGATAACAACGTCGTCCTTCGGGTACCGGTCCAGGGTCGTCATAGCCCCAAAGTAGCCCCCGCTGTGCGTCAGCAGGTAGTGGCCGTGGTTGTAGTAGGGGTTGATGAACACGCCGTAACCGTAACGGTCCATAAAGCCGTTGCCCGGAAATTGGCGGTTGTGCGGGGTGTTCATCAGGGCCTTCGACGCGTCGGAGAGGAGCGTGGTGCCCCGGAGCGCCCGGTCCAACTGAGCCAGGTCGCCCGCCGTCGAGTACAGCCCGTCGTGCCCCACGTTGAGGCTCCAGTTGATGTACGGGTTTTTTACCAGCGTGTCGCCCTCGCGGTAGTAGAGCCGGGCCAGCCGAGGCACCAGCGCGGTGTTGCTGTTCAGGCCGGTGTTGGGCATGCCCGCTACTTCGAAGATGTGCTGCTGCAGGTACGCGCCATACGGCTGCCCGGAGGCTTTTTCGATGATGCGCCCCAGCAGAAAATAGCCCACGTTGCTGTAGCCCACGCGGGCACCCGGCGCAAAAGCTGCGGGCTGCCGTTTCATAAATGCCAGGGCCGAATCCAGCGAAACGGCCGTATGATTGAGGTAAATCTCCTCAAAATCCAGCGGCAGGCCGGCCGTGTGGGTCAGCAGCTGATGCACGGAAATCGCGTCGCTATTTGGGAAGCCCGGCACAAATGCGCTGAGCTTATCGGTGAGCCGGAGCCGGCCTCGCTCGGCCAGCTGCAAAATGGCAATGGCCGTGAATTGCTTGGTGATGGAAGCCAGGGCAAACCGGGTATCCGTGCTGTTGGGCACTGCCCATTCGGCATCGGCCAGCCCGTAGGCCTGCCGGAGTAGCACCGAGTCGTGGCGGGTCACGAGCACCATCCCCGCAAAACGGTTCACGGCGTGTTGCCCTTCCATATAAGCAGCCAGCCGCTGCGTTACCGTTTGGGCGGAACTGCTGCCCGGCTGGCCGGCTAGCAGACAGATTAGTGCAAGAAATAACGTCAGTCGCATGGGCTTCAGGCAGTACAGTTGGCGATGATTTTCTGGAGCGTAGCCTCAAACTGCGCGAGTTCCTCTTGGCTGAGGCCCTGCAGGGCCGTGCGCTGGTTGAGCGCAATGGTGTCTGCCAACTGCGCCAAGGTGCTTCGGCCCGCTTCCGTGAGGTGCAGGTCGAACTTGCGCCGGTCGGTGGGATGGATGGCCCGGGAAACCAAGCCTTTTTGCACCAGCAGCTCGATAATGCGGGTGATGGAAGCCTTGTCTTTAAAAGTTAGGTCTGCAACCTGTTGCTGGCTGAGGTCCGGGTGTTTGTCCATGACGAGCAAGGTCAGCCCCTGGTCAACCGTGAGGTTGTCCATCACCTTGTCGATGTTTTGCTGGCAAAGCTTTCGGTACCCCTTTATAGCTTGTTCCAGCGTGTAGAGGACCGAATTAGAAGGTGGTTTAGCAGGCATAAGTATTTTATTTGATGCAAATATAGTATACATATCAACAAAATGCTTATAAATAAAAATCCACTGGTGATGCATCATCATGCACGACCAGTGGATTCCGATGTGCGCAGGTTTACCGATTGGTGAGCCAGCCCTTGCGGTAGAAGTAGAAGAGCTGCATCGCCACGACTAGGGTCATCACCACTAGCACGGCCGGGTAGCCCCAGGGGCTGTATAGCTCGGGCATGTTGTGGGGCAGCAAGTGCCCTTGCTCGTCCACGCGCTGGAAGTTCATGCCGTAGAGGCCCACCACGAAGCTCAGCGGAATAAAAATGGTGCTGATGATGGTGAGCACCTTCATGACCTCGTTCATGCGGTTGCCCTGGTCCGACATGTAGAGGTCGGTGAGGGAGGAAATGTTGTCGCGGTAGCTCTCGGCCAGGTCCAGGGCCTGAATGGCGTGGTCGTAGGCATCGCGGTAGAAGAGTTTCAGCGTTTCGGACATGATTTCTTCGGGCATGCGCAGAATTTCCGCGATTTTGTCGCGCTCCGGGTACACCAGCCGGCGAAAGCGCACCACGTCTTTTTTGATGCGCAGGATGCGGTTGAGCAGCCGGCGCGGGCGGTTGGGAGAAAATATGGCTTCCTCCAGCTCCTCAATGTAGTCGCCAATGGCGGCCATGGTGGGGTAGTAGTGGTCGAGCACCACGTCGGTGAGGGCGTAGGCCAGGTAAAGCACCGGGTGGCGGCGCAGGGTGCTAAAGTTGCTGCGAATGCGGGTGCGCAGCGAGTCGAGGCAGTCGTTGTAGTCGTCCTGAAACGAGAGCACGTAGTTAGGGCCGGTGAACAGGGAAAGCTGGTCGTCGTCGATTTCAAAGTCAGCGGTGAAGTCAGTCATGCGCGACACCATAAACAGGCGATTGTCGTCGAACACCTCCACTTTGGCGCGTTGGTAATCGTTCAGCACGTCCTCCATCTGCAGCGGGTGCAGGCCGAAATCCTGCATCATGCGCTCAATCAGGTCCAGGTCGCCGTAGCCGCGCACGTCAATCCAGTGCTTGAGCTCGGGGTGCTCGTGCAGGAAGGCCATCAGGTCTTCGTAGTGGTCAGTATATTCGTTTTCGGTGAAAGTAGTGTCGTCGTACGACATCAAAAACAGGCGCGGCCGCAGGGCGCCCGGACGTATGTTGAGCGTGCCCGGGCGCTGCCCCACCTCCTGAAAGCGGGCCTGCCGGGTGGCTTCGCGGTCGGTGATGGTGACGGGCACAGAGCCGGCAATATCGGCCAGCGTCGGGGAGCGGTTGATGGCGGCCTGCGCGGTGGAGCTAAGCGGATTCATGCGGCAAAATTGAACAATAAGAGGCAATAATGGCTGCCTACGGGTGGCGGACTGATGAAGATGTTCGGGCCAATTGGGTGCGGGCCCATCGGTCGGCTACTTCCTCGTGCCGTACTTTGCCGGAAAAGGAAGGCCCAGCAAGTTTGAAAAGTACTGATTCTTTCGTTGCGCCACTGGCCGGCGGGCCAAGCGAACCCCCCACTGTGTGGCTGGTACCACACGGGCCCGGGGCCCCGCCACTACCCCGGCTGCCGCTGGCCTTCGAGCCGTTTCTGTATTTGCGGCCGGCGCATCTGGCCCTGGCCCCGCAGCCCGGCCCGGGTTTTAGCGCCTACCTCGAAGACCCGGCTGCCGGCCTCACCCTGGCCCAGCTGCACCTAAACTACGACCCGGCCACCGGCCTGGCCCGCAGCCCTGCGCAGGCCCCTTTTGGGGCGGTGCAGCTGGCGCCGGGGCTGGGCCGGGGTGCCGTGCACCAATTGCTCGATGCGGCCGAGGCCGAGCTGCGCCGCCTCGGGCTGCGCCGGCTGGCACTGCGCGGCTACCCTTTTGCCTACGACCCCGCCGGGGCCGCCACCCTGGCCGAAGCCCTGCGCCAGCGCGGTTACCGCGTAGCACTGGCTGAGCAGAACTATCACCTCGACCCCGCCCGCGCCTACGAAACGCACCTGCACCCGTCCGAGCGCCGACGGCTGCACAAATGCCGCCGCGCGGGCTATTTCATCGAGCAGGAGCCGGCCTACCTGCTGCCGCAGGCCTACGAGTTCATTCGGCAGTGCCGGCAGGAGCGGGGCCAGGCGCTGTCTTTGTCCCTGGAACGGGTGCAGGCACTGTTTCGGGCGTTTCCGCGCGAGCATTTCCTGTTCTCGGTGCGCCAGCCCAGCGGCGAGTGGGTGGCACTTACGGTAGCCATTCAGGTGAACGCAACGGTGCTCTACAACTTCTACCCCGCCAGCCCGCTGCGTTGCAATAGCCTGAGTCCGGTGGTGCTGCTGAACGAGGGGCTACACGCCTTCGCCCGCGCCAGCGGCCTGACGGTGCTCGACCTCGGCACCTCAACCCTGGATAGTGGCCCCAATGCTTCGTTGCTACGCTTTAAGCGGCACCTGGGCGGCGTGGCCGGGCTGCGCCTGAGCTGGGAGCGGGAATTGTAGGTCAATAGGTTGGCTGCGCAAGGCCGTATTTTAGCCAGCTATGCTCGCTTTGCAAACCTACCTGTTAAGTAGCCGGGCAAAAGCAATTGGGTAATCGCTCGGCTCGGTCCGACCGCCCTAGGCGGTCCGACCGGTTGTCGTCGGGGCAAAACCGGTGGTGCTTCAATCGGTCGGACCGCCTAGGGCGGTCGGACCGGGCCAATGCCGAATTGCTGCTGCAAACCTGCCTGTTATTGGCCTTTCAACGGCTTTGCGCGAACGCCATCGGATATTTTACTGGGGCTATTTCTTGGCATTCCGGCGTTATCCCTATTGAGCCGGCAATTGAAAGCCATTAGTAAAGGTTTCCAAGTGCTGCGCGATTTCTAGCAGGCGTTTGTCAGTCCATTTTTTCGCGTGAATTTGTACCCCAACTGGCAAGCCCGCTGCCGTTTGGCCAATGGGGATGACGACAATGGGATGACCAGCCAATGCCGTCGTGAAGTTGAAACGACCCATGGCATCCGTGTACGGCACGCGCTGGCCGTTGACGCTAAAGGGCTTGCCGGCGGGCTGATGCGCAAAGGCACTAATGGAGGCCACCGGCGTGAGCCAGATATCAAAACGACCGAAAAATTCCGTGTAGCTGTCCGCCAAAACTTCTTTCTGTGATAAGGTTGTGGCGTAGCGCGTGGCCGACATGCCAATGCCCTGCCACACGCCCCGGGCCCAGTGCTTGTCCCGGTATTTTAGTAAAATGAACAGGTACATGGCTGCCTTTTTCAAAAAGGTCGGCACGGGCGAGCTGGCGTCTATTTCCCTGCCCAGCAGCCGGCCGTGCAAGGGGGATGCGTCGGCTTCCACATACGCCGGGCTCCCAAGTTCCAGGGTGTGGCCGGCGGGGGCCAGACGCGTCAGAAAGGCACTGAAAATCTGCTGGTACTCGGCGTCGACCTCCGTGCCGGCCAGCGTCGGCGCATAGGCAATCGCCAGCTTCTCGCCGTTCCAATAGCTGGACCCAAAGGCCACCGGCGGAATCTCGGCTAGTAGGTGGCCGCCCTCCCACAGAACCGGCATGAGCAGCAGCAAGTCGGCCACATTTTTGGCCATGGGCCCCGCCACTGTAAGCAACCGGTGTCCCTGCGGCTGACCCGGAAACTTGAATTGCCCCCGATTCGAGAGCGCTTGCTCGGTGGTGCGAATGCCGCAGATGCCGCAGAAATGCGCGGGCACTCGAATGGAGCCGCCGGCATCCGAGCCCAGTTCGACGGGCGTAAAACCCATTGCCACCGCTGCCGCCGCCCCGCCCGAACTGCCCCCCGCAACGCAGCGCACGTCGTAGGGATTATTCGTTTGCCCGAACCACCAATTCGTGCTTTGCCAGTCGATGGAGAAGAGGGGCAAATTGGTTTTGCCGATAATAATGGCACCTGCTTGCTTCAAGCGTTTCACTAGTTCGGCATCCTCGGTTGCCCGGTGGCGGCGATAAACGGGGTGCCCGTTGGAGCTAATTAAGCCCCGGACGCTGAACCCGTCTTTCACGGTCATCGGCAGCCCGTGCAAGGGGCCCAGCACGGCTCCGGCCCGCACCTGGCAGTCCTTCTCGCGCGCTTCCTGCAGCAGGTCCGCCTCGGTGCGCAGGTCAGTTATCGCATTGATGCGTGCATTATGCTGGCTAATCTGCTGAAGAAAAGCCCGGACCACGCCTTCAACTGTTATTTCCTGAGTGCGGATACGGCGCACAATGGTAGTGGCTGGCCAGTAGCAAATATTATTCGTGAAATGAATGCTATCAGCCATGAGTAGAGGGTAGGAATGCCCTTCAGGAATAGTAAACCTTAGGGCATTCGGTTGAGAGGCAATAAACACAGTGCTTGACTGTATTTTGCCCCTGGTAAAAGCCTTTCGCAACCTGTAAAGCTACCGTCTTAAAGGTCTTTTTCTGAGCCTTAACGGGTTGTAGATTCCGTTTGCTGCGAGGCCCCCGAGTAAGCGCTTTGCACATCTCGCTGCTTACTGCATCGCAAAGTAGGGTTAGCTGGGCTGGACTTTGGTTCCCGGGCCGTGCTCCACCTGCAATAACAGACGCCGCCCGTTCTTTGCGCCCGAATGGCTGCTGCACCTCCCGCTCCTGCAAAGTTCCCCGTTCGCCACTTTGTGCGCGGCTCGCTGGGCACGGGGGTGGCGGTGCTGGCGCGGGCAGCGGGTTCGCTTGTCGTCAACAAGCTGGTGGCCACCCTGGCCCCGGCCGGGGGACTCACCCTGCTGGCCCAGTTCCAGAACCTGATGGCCCTGCTCACCACGCTGCCTTATGACGGCGTGCAGGTAGGCCTGGTGAAGTACCTCGCTCCCTTGCGGCCCGGCAGCCCGCGCTACCGCACTTGGCTGGGCGCGGCTACGGCACTGAATGCCGCCGCCCTGTTGCTGGGCGGCGTGGTGCTGGCCCTGCGCAGGCAGCTGGATTGGGGCAGCTTGCTCATCTTCATGGTCGGCATCGGGCTGATTACCGGGCAGGCAATGCTCGGCAGCTCGCTGCTGGCCGCGGGCCGCTTACGCGCTTACATAGGCCTGACGGTGGCGCTGGCCGCGCTGAGTACTGCTGCCACGGCGGCGGCACTTTGGGCTAAATGGCCGTTGCCCCGGGTGCTGCTGGCCTACTTGCTGGCCCAGGGTCTCACGCTGCTCCCGGCACTGGTGTTGGCCGCCCGGGCAGGCCTACTACAGGGACTGCAGTTGCGGGCTCCCATCAGTCGGGTGGCGCTACGCCGGCTGGGCCAGTTTCTGCTGATGGCCGTGAGCACGCTGCTTTTTGGCAAAGCCGTCGACTACGTGCTGCGCGATTACCTGCTGGCTACGTTCGGGCCGGCCCGCACCGACTTGTGGCAGGCCGTGGCCAAGCTGTCGGATAATTACACCATGGTTTTTTCGGCGGTAATGGGCAGCGTGTTTTACCCCCGGCTGGCGGCGTTGGCGGGGCAACCCCGGGCGGCCCGCGAGTACCTGCGCGGCGTGCTGCTGCTGCTGGCGCCGGTGCTGGCCGCCGGGCTGGGGCTGATTTATGCGTGCAGGGCCTGGCTGCTGCCCCTGTTGTTTGCGCCACGGCTGCTGGGCGCGCAGGCCCTGCTGGGGCCACAGCTCTTAGGTGACTGGGCCAAGCTGCTGAGCTGGTTATTCATTTTTCAGCTGACGGCTCGGGCCCGCACCGGGGCCTACATCGCCGTGCAGGCAGCCTCGGCAGTGGTGTTTGCCGGGTTGCTGGGGTGGTTGTTGCCGCGCTACGGCTTGCAAGGGGCTGTATTGGCCCACGCCGCTCGCTACGGCCTGCTGCTGGCCTGCTGCGGTTGGATGCACTACTGGGCAAACTCTCGTAAATAGGTTCTGCCATTCGAGCGGCCATCCTTATTGCTGTCAATTTTGAAACTAGTCTCTATTATTGCGCTGTGCCATAACCACGCGCCTTTTCTACGCGAGGCCCTCGATTCCATCCTGGCTCAGACTTATCCGCACCTGGAAGTCTGGCTTGTGGATGACGCCAGCACCGACGACAGCCCAGCTATTCTGCGCGAATACGCCATTCGCAACCCTACCTGGCACCTGCTGCTACTTACAGAAAACGTGGGTAATTGCCGGGCTTTCAACGCGGCTTTCTTTCAAAGCAAAGGAGCATTCATAATTGACTTCGCCACCGATGATGTGCTGATGCCCCACCGCATAGGCCAACAGATAGCTGCTTTTCAAAAGGTGGAGAGCTCTTATGGCATAGTGTATTCCAACGCAGAATTGATTGATGAGCGAAGTCAATTCCTGGGCCTGCACCACCGGCCCGACGCATCGGGTCAGCCCAAACCCGCACCCGCCAGCGGCTGGGTATTTGCCGAAGTACTGCGGCGTTATTTCATCTGCACGCCTACCATGATGATGCGCCGGGCCTGCCTCGACAGCCTGGGCGGCTACGACGAAACCCTGGCCTACGAGGACTTCGATTTCTGGGTGCGGGCCAGCCGCAGCTGGCAGTTTCTATACCTCGATGTACTGACTACCCGCAAGCGCAAGCACCCGCTCAGCATGAGCTCCCGGGCCTATCGCCGCCACGACCCTTACCTGGCTTCTACCATCCGGGTGTGCGCTAAAGCCCTAGTATTAGCCCGTACACCCGCCGAGCATGCGGCCCTGGCCGTACGCCTGCGCTCCGAGCTGCGCCAGGCCGTGCGCCGCCACGCTCCACACGCCGAGGTGCAGCCGCTGCTGGCTTTGCTGCGCCAGGTAGCCCGCCGCACCCCCCTCGACTGGGCCCTGGCTACCTGGAGCCGCCTGCGCGGCTGAGCCGGGTAGGGGCGAGGCCCTTTCCACGAGCTAATGCGCCGGTTTCTGCTGTTTCTTCGTGCTGCCCAAGCTGCTGTAAGCATCTTTTCTTTGTTCCTCGCTGTGTTGTCATCTGCTCGCCTTGCCATAGTTGCCCGCACCGTGCTGCTGCCGCTGCTGCTGGCCCTGGGTGTGGTACTGGGCCTGGGCAGCTACTTCGAGACCAGCGACGATGGCAGTTTGGCCTGGATGTTTTCGGGTGTGCTGGCCCGGCAGCCGGTGGCTTCCGTACCTCTTTATATGCATGGCTACGGGCACCTGCTGGCAGCTGCCTACACGGCCGCACCGGCAGTACCCTGGCTGGGGCTGTTGCTTGGAGGGCTGCTAGCATTAACCTCAGCGCTTTGGTTTGCGGTACTGGAGCGCCTGTTGCGGCCCCATGTGCCGCCGGGTTGCCTTATGCTGTTGTTGGTCGTCTTTTTCGGACTGGCCTGGCTGGAGCACTGGCTGTGGTTCAGCCACGCGCGGGTAGCCCTGTTGCTGGCGGCTGGCGGCCTCATGTTTGCCGCGCAACGGCCCGGCCGCCGCTGGCCGCTGCTGCTGGGGCTGGGGGCGCTGCTGGCTGCCTGGCTTATTCGGCCCAGCCTGGCGGGGTTGGGCGCGGCGGCGGCTGTGCCAGTAGCCGTGGGTTTGGCTGGCAGTTGGCGCCGTGCCGTTCCGCTGCTGCTCAGCGCGGGCCTGTTGCTGGGGCTGGCCTTTGGGGTTGCTGTACTTGGGCAGACTCCGTCTGACGCCCAGGTGCAAGCCCGTGACGGCCAACTGGCGCGCATTCTCGACTACGAACAGCTGCGCTCCTTTCCGCGGACTGCCGCCGACAGCCTCGGCACTGCGGCCATCAGCCTCTGGCTACTGGGCGATTCTGGCGTGGTAGACCCTGTGTTGCACAGTGAAGTGTACCGCTTCGATGCGGCCGATTTTATGGGGCGCGTGGTGCCGGCCAAGCTGGCGCAGCGGGCCGGGCTATTGCTGCGCGATTACTTCCCAGTACTGCTGGCGCTGCTGGCTACGGCCGGGGCTGTGTGGTACACGCGCCGGAATCGGAGGCGCGGTTTCTGGCTGGTGCAGGCAGGCTTTGCCCTGGTCCTTATTGGGCTGGCCGGCATCCTCAAGCTGCCGCCGCGCCTGGCGCTGCCGCTGCTCGACTGCTGGTTAGTTACAAACCTCGTTTTCTGGCTGCATCCGGCCAAGACTTCAGCGGACGCGTGCGAGGAAATGGCCGCGGTTTCAGCAACTAATAGCAGCCGTATTGCCTCCTCATCCACGGGTGAGGGGCAGGAAGAGATGCATGTGTGGCCGAAATTCTCTCCAGTACTGCGCTACGCCGGTGCTGCTGCAGGGCTGCTAATTATCAGTCTTTACGCTGCCAAAACCTGGCACCGGCACCACGTATTGCAAGAGGAGCGGCAACGCCACGAAGAAGTTCTCACCATCATCAGCCGCAATGTAGGGCGGGTGCGGGTGCTGGCCGGTACCAACGATTTGTTGAAAAGCCTGACGCCTTTCCGGACTTATTCCCTGGGCCCGGGTCCCGCGCTGCTGCTCACGGGCTGGCCCGCGCACGATACCTCCCAGACCCGCCTGCGCCGCGCTCTGACGGGTACTGCCGACCAAACCGAATGCCTGCGCCGCCTGGCTCGGCAGCACAGCCCCAATTTGGAGCCACTGTGGTTCCTCACACCCGAAACGGTCGCTTGGCTTAATGGGCGGCTGGGTTCTGGCGGGGCGCCGGTGCAATTGGTGCCTCAAGCGCCGTCACAGCGCCCCGGGCCCATGGGGACTGTTCGGGAGTACCGGGTTCGGCGCGTACCCAAACCCTGATTTTAAAGCTGTCGAGGCCCATTTTAGTCCCACCAGACGGGCTAATGCCATAATCTTATACCCGCCCCCCTACGGTTCAGGCAGACCTTTGTTGCGCGAAAAGCGTTTCCTCTTCATTAACCCCTCACGCCTTTTCGTCCTATCTCTATGCAAACCTCCATATCGATAACCCGCGGCGAAGTGCTGCAACAGATGGAAGGCTATCTGAAGGAAAACATGAGCACCTTCCTCAAAAGCGTGGAAGAGAGCTGGCAGCCCGCCGATTTCCTGCCCGACTCGCGCAACGACACGTTTTTTGACGAAGTAAAAGAGCTGCGCGAAAAGGCCGGCAGCCTCAGCTACGACCTGCTGGCGGTGCTCATCGGCGACACCATCACCGAAGAAGCGCTGCCCAACTACGAGGCTTGGTTCCACGAGCTCGACAACATCAACCGCGACCGCAACAACGGCTGGGCCGAATGGATTCGGGGCTGGACGGCCGAGGAAAACCGCCACGGCGACCTGCTCAATCGCTACCTCTACCTCAGCGGCCGCGTGAACATGCGCGAGTTCGAGGTGTCGACTCAGTACCTCATCAACGACGCCTTCGACCTCGGCACGGCCAACGACCCATACCGCGCTTTCATTTACACCAGCTACCAGGAGCAGGCCACCAACATCTCGCACCGCCGCGTGGGCCAACTGGCCCGTACCGCCGGCGACGACCAGCTTTCCAAAATCTGTGGCATGATAGCCGGCGACGAAAACCGCCACGCCCGCGTGTACAAGTCCTTCGTGACCGAGATTTTCAAGTACGACGCCTCGGAAATGATGCTGGCCTTTGAGGACATGATGCGCAAGAAAATTGTGATGCCGGCCCACTACATGCGCGAAATGGGCGTGGACATGGGCAAAACCTTCGGCCACTTCACCGACGCCGCCCAGCGCTTGGGCGTGTACACCAGCGCCGACTACACCGACATCCTGGACTCGCTCATCAAGGACTGGGACATCGAGCACATTGGTGGCCTCACGGCCGAAGCCGAGAAAGCCCGCGACTACCTGATGGCCCTGCCCAACCGCCTGCGCCGCGTGTCCGACCGCATGCCCGTGCCCAAGCTGGAGTACAAGTTCAAGTGGATTTCGTAGCGCCGTAGCGCAAAATTCTGCTACCCCATCACAATGGCTTCCGACCAGAAATTTGTCGCATATATCCTCGACCAGCTGAGTACTTCCGGCTCAGTTGAAGCCAAAAAAATGTTCGGCGAATACGGGTTGTACCTGGATACCAAGCTTTTTGCCTTGGTGTGTGACAACAAGCTGTTCATTAAGCCCACTCCATCGGGCCAGGCCTACCTGCAAACCGCGCTGGTGGAAGCGCCGCCCTTTCCGGGCGCAAAACCATGTTTCTTAATCGAAGAAGGCCTGGATGACCGCCTTTGGCTGAGCGAATTGGTACGCCTGACTGTGCGGGAGCTGCCGCCACCGAAACCCAAAAAACCAAAGCCAAAATAGGGGGGTGCTACCCCGCCGGCGCTCCACGGGCGGCTTCCCAGCCCAGCAGCGCCGCTTTGCGCGGGTTGCCCCAGCGGTACTGGCCCAACTCGCCGGTTTGGCGAATCACGCGGTGGCAGGGAATAAGGTAGCCCACTGGGTTGGCCCCGATGGCCGTGCCCGTGGCCCGCACGGCCGCACCGCACGCGGCAGCTTCGGCGAGCTGGGTGTAAGTGCGGCGCTGGCCTTCGGGAATCCGCAGCAGGGACTCCCATATTTTAAGCTGAAACGGAGTGCCTTTCAGGTGCAGGTGCAACCGGTCGGAAGCCGAGAACTCACGGGCAAAAAACCGGGCTACCTGGGTATGCGATTGGGCTACTTCTGCGGTAATGGTTGCCTGGGGCCATTCCTGCTGCAGTTCAGCAAGGGCCGCCGCCGGGTCGTCGAAGAACACGAGCTTGCAGATGCCTTTATCGGTGGAACCCACCAGGTACGGCCCGAAGAGACTTTCGCCGTAGCTGTATTGAATATTCAGCGCAGCTCCACCATGGCGGTATTCACCGGGCGTCATGGCTTCCAACGTTACAAATAAATCGTGCAGTCGGCCAGTGCCGGAGAGGCCGGTTTCATGCGCCGCGTCGGCCACCGAGGCTTGCTGGCGCAGCAGCTGTTTGGCGTGGCCCAGGCTCAGGAATTGCAGGAATTTCTTGGGCGACACGCCGGCCCATTCCTGAAACTTGCGCTGAAAATGAAACGGGCTCCAGTGAGCCTGCCGGGCCATTTCGTCCAAATCGGGCTGGGCCTGAAAATGGGCCTGGGCGTAGATTAGGGCGGCTTCGATGCGTTGGTAGTCAGTCATGGCTTAGTGGAGCTGATTGGCTACAAAGGTCGCACGAGGCCGAAGCGGCGGAAACCCGTTTCTTGCGCAATTTTTGGTGCGTTGTCAGAAGTAAAAAAAGCACGTCATGTTGAGCGCAGCCGAAGCATCTTTACCGCGCAATGCATGGAATGCATTGCGCGGTAAAGATGCTTCGGCTGCGCTCAACATGACGTTCCTAACAAAAAGCACAAAAGCCTACTGCTCCACTTTTACGCCTTTCCAAAAGGCCACGCGGCCTTTAATTTCCTTGGCAGCATCCTTGGGCTCGGGATAGTACCAGGCGGCGTCCTTGTTTTTTTCGCCGTTCACGCTCAGCGAGTAGTAGCTGGCGCGGCCTTTCCACGGGCAGCTGGTTTGGGCAATGCTGTCCTCAAAAAACTCTTTTTTGATGGAGTCGGCCGGGAAGTAGTGGTTGTTTTCGACCACGACGGTTTCATTACTCTCGGCAATGACGGTGTTGTTCCAGATGGCTTTCATAAAGTAGCACGCAGCCGCTGCTGCGCCGAGAATGGAGTGATGAGTTGCGGGCACGCCGCATACTTGGCCCAGCAAAAGCTGCGCACTACTTTTGAACATTGCCTCGTCGCCGGTTGTTTTGGCAGCCCTATCCTGAAAGAAGAAATTATGGCTGTTGGCTTCCGATTCCGCGATTTTGTGCCCGAAGACCAGCCCGAAAAGGGCTTCGAGTCGCTATTTAAACTGTTCATGCAACTCGTTACCATCACGAGTGGCGACGTGGGCGAGGCCCTGTCCTGGCTCAACGAGCTCGACAAGCAATACGGCCTTACCGATGACAACTACGGCATGGGCAATTTCATTGATGACCTGAAAAAGAAGGGCTACATTGATGAGAACGAGCAGCAAAAGGGCGAATTCAAGATTACGCCCAAAACCGAGCAGGGCATCCGTAAATCGGCGCTGGAGGAGATTTTCGGCAAGCTGAAAAAAAGCAGCACCGGCAACCACCGCACGCCCCACACCGGCCAGGGCGACGAGCAAAGCACCGACCTACGCGAGTTCCGCTTCGGCGACTCGATGGAGTCGATTCAGATGACGGAGTCCATCCGCAACGCGCAGTTGAACCACGGCATGGAAAGCGGCGAGTTTATGCTGACCGAGGGCGACCTCGAAGTGCGCGAGAACGAGCACAAGAGCCAGACCAGCACGGTGCTGATGATTGACATCTCGCACTCGATGATACTCTACGGCGAGGACCGCATCACGCCGGCCAAAAAGGTGGCCATGGCCCTGGCCGAGCTCGTGAAACAGAAGTACCCCAAAGATTTCCTCGACGTCATCGTGTTCGGCAACGACGCCTGGCAGATTGAAATCAAGGATTTGCCCTACCTGCAGGTAGGGCCTTACCACACCAACACCGTGGCCGGACTGGAGCTAGCCATGGACCTGCTGCGTAAGCGCAAAACGCCCAACAAGCAGATTTTCATGATTACCGACGGCAAGCCCACTTGCCTAAAAGAGGGCACCGGTTACTACAAAAACAGTTTCGGCCTCGACCGCAAAGTGGTGAACAAGACGCTGAACCTGGCCGCTGCCGCCCGCCGCGTCAAAATTCCCATCACCACCTTCATGATTACCTCTGACCCGTACCTGCAGAAATTCGTGGAGGAATTCACCGAGGTAAACCAAGGCAAGGCCTACTATTCGGGCCTGAAGGGGCTGGGCCACCTGGTTTTTGAGGATTACAAGAAGAACCGCCGCAAGACACTGTAGGGCACCAAGTACAGAAAGAAAGATGCCGTCAGGCTGAGCGCAGGCGAAGCATCTCTACCGCTAAAGTAATTATTTACTTCCGCAGTAGAAATGCTTTGCCTGCGCTCAGCCTGACGGTTTTGTTGTAACTGCCTTTGTAGAGTTCATTTCGACAGTCGTTCGAGCTGTTTCTTCTCGCGGGCGCTGAGGCTTTCCAGGCCCTTGTGGCTGATTTTGTCGAGCAGCTTGTCGAGGTCGTCTTCCTGCTGGCGTAGCTGGGTTTGGTACTGGTCGTCGACGGTTTGGTAATCGGGAGCAGGCGTGAAGACGTTGCCCAGCGCCAACGCGCCGGGCTTTTTGATGAGCAGCGCAAAAAAGGCCAGGGCCGGCAGCATAATGGCCCCGATGGCCAGGTAGTTGATTCGCAGCAACGCGGGCTGCATGGCCACAACCGTGAGCAGGCCGACCAGTCCGCCGCCCAGGTGGGCATCGTGCCCAATGTTGCCGAGCCGTTTGGTGATGCCATAAGCGCAGAACACCACGTACAGCAGCCCATAGAGCCAGCCCGGAACCATCAGTACGCCGGGAATCCCCACTTCTACTTCCGGCATCAGGGCGATAGCGGCAAACACGAGCCCGCTGATGGCGCCCGATGCGCCCACTGCCGTGTATTCCGACTCGCGCCGGTGCAACAGCAGCGACAGCAGGTTGCCGCCTAATAAGCTGGCGAAATAAATGATGGCGTAGTTGCGGTAGCCCACCAGTAGCTCAACCACGCTGCTGAAGTAGTAGAACGTCAATACGTTCATCAGCAGGTGCGGCCAGCCGGTGTGCAGCAACCCCGACGTGAGCAGCCGGTAGTATTGCCGGCCATATAAGATGTCCTTAACCCGAAACGCGTATTGGTCGAGGTATTCCGGGTTTTTGAAACCCTGGTACGAAACCAGCAGCGTTACAATCAGGATGGCCAGGCCAATAATGCCAAACTCGGTCATGGAATAGAAAATTCAGCGTCAGGAAACAGGAGGGAGGCCGGGCGATTATTGTTTGCCATAGCGTAAGCTGCGAAAGTTACCGCAGCGGGCCCGCTTTTGAAAGGGTGCCGGGCTGAGCGTAGCCGGCTGCTGTCCGACGGCTGCCCGACACACAAGCTGAACCTCAGCCCGGGTTTCGCGGTTAAACAAACCGGAAATCCCCTTCCGCCAATCTTTCTCTATGCAGCACGAAACCATCCGTACCCTGGGCCAACTCCGCGCCAGTGGCTATACCCCCCGCACCGTGAAAGCGGAGCTGCGGGAAAACCTCATTCGCAAGCTCAAAAACAAAGAAGAAGTATTCCCCGGCATTTTTGGCTACGACGAAACCGTGATTCCGGAGTTGCAGCGCGCCATTCTGGCCGGGCACCACATCAACCTGCTGGGTTTGCGCGGCCAGGCCAAAACCCGCATCGCGCGCCTGCTCGTCAACCTGCTCGACGAATACATGCCCGTGGTGGCCGGCTCCGAGCTGAACGACGACCCGCTGCAGCCGCTGTCGGTGTTCGCCAAAAACCTGATTGCCGAGAAGGGCGACGAAACGCCCGTGGCCTGGATGCACCGCAACGACCGCTACACCGAGAAGCTCGCAACGCCCGACGTGTCGGTGGCCGACCTCATCGGCGACGCCGACCCCATCAAAGCCGCCACGCTGAAGCTGCCGTATTCGGATGAGCGGGTGATTCACTTCGGGCTGATTCCGCGGGCGCACCGGGGCATTTTCGTGATAAACGAGCTGCCCGACCTGCAGGCGCGCATTCAGGTGTCGCTGTTTAATATTCTGCAGGAGGGCGACATTCAGATTCGCGGCTTCAAGGTGCGGCTGCCGCTCGATATCCAGTTCATCTTCACGGCCAACCCGGAAGACTATACCAACCGCGGCAGTATTGTTACGCCGCTCAAGGACCGGATTGACGCCCAGATTATCACGCATTACCCCAAGAGCACCGAAATCGGCAAGCGCATCACCAAGCAGGAAGCCCGCATCAAGGACGAGCAGAAGGGCATGGTGACCAGCAACGAAGTCATCCACGACCTCGTGGAGCAGGTGGCCGTGGAGGCCCGCGGCTCCGAGTTTGTTGATGCCAAGTCGGGGGTGTCGGCCCGCCTCACCATCTCGGCCTACGAGCAGGTGATTGCCGGGGCCGAGCGGCGCGCCCTGGTAAACGGTGAAGCCAACACCTACGTGCGCGTAGGCGACTTCATCTCGGCCGTGCCGGCCATTACGGGCAAGGTGGAACTGGTGTACGAGGGCGAGCAGGAGGGCGCCGGCATTGTGGCCGAGAAGCTCATGGGCAAGGCCATCCGCACGCTGTTCCTGAATTTCTTCCCCGACCCCGACAAGAGCAAGAAGCTCAAAAACCGCGTGTCGCCCTACAAGGCCACGCAGGAGTGGTTCGGCAACGGCAACACCCTCGATTTGCTGCACGACGCCAGCACCGAGGACTATAAGAAGGCCCTCGACCAGGTGCCCGGCCTGCGCGATATCGTGACCGAGTTGCACCCTAAGGAAACGCCTGAGCATACTTATTTCCTCATGGAATTCCTGCTTCACGGCCTAAGCGAGCACAGTCTGATTTCGCGCAACCGACTCACGGCCGGCGCGCAGTTCAAGGATTTGCTGTCGTCGATGTTCACCATGCCCACCTTTGGCGAGGATGAGGACGACGAAGACGAGGAGGAAAAGCCGCGCCGTCGCCGCTAACGCTTTTTGGCTATTGTATTGAAGAGGCCCGGTTGCTAGTGTAGCAGCCGGGCCTTTTTTGGATGCTCAGCGAACGCGCAGCTGGGCCGGTGCCGCCACCGACGCGGTGCTGGTTTGCACAACTACCCGCACCGAGCCCGGAGCCAAGCCGACCGGTACGCGAACGCGCAGCTGCGGGCCTGAAAATGATAGTGGGCTTTGAGGAAGAAGCGTAAAAAGCTCCCTGTGATTCGGCTACGCTGCCGGGGAGGAGGGAGCTGGTACAACTACTCACCCCGCAGACTTGGCGAAAAGCACGGGGGCTCCGAGAGGCCCACCGACCCCTTGCCAACCGGCCCCTTTTTACTTTGCCTTGGCCTGAAAACCCTGCCTGATGCGCCAGTTTCTGCTTGCCCTATGTTTCGTGCCGCTGCTGGCCGCTTTTTCAGGCGCTGCCTGCGCCCAGGCGGTGAAGCCCGTGCCAGCGCCCGCCGGCAAAACCGTGGCCCAGACACTGGCCCAGATTCGCTCGGCCTCCAGCTTTAACGCCGGCTTGAAAGTGGCCAAACTCGATTCGCTTCTCAACGGCTCGGCTAAGCAGCAGTACACCGTGTTCGTGCCTTCCAACGAGGCGTTGGCCCGGCTGCAGGAGCACGGCCTGGGCCTGGCCTCCATCACCGGCTGGGGCCTCGACTAGCATCAGATGGAGCTGCTGCTGCGCTTCCACCTGGTGCGGCGCAGGTAGATTTTGCGACCGTCGCGGGTCGTGTCCGCCGACGAGGCCTGGTTACCGCTCAAATCTTCAGCCTGCCCATCTCCCTCCTCAACGTCGTCAAAGAGGAAGAGGTGCGCTACCCCGTCTCCCACGGCATGCCCGGCCACGACCGGCAGCCCCGCGTGGAGGCCCGATGTGCCACGGCCATTGAAAAAGGCCGCGCCGTGGTTTACCACGACCTGGCCCTGGAAACCAGCGTCACCCTGCCCCGGACGCGCGTCGTACGGCTCACGCCCGCTCCGCGACCAGCCGGTACAGGTCTTGGGCGTTTTCAAAAGCGGCGCCCATGGTATTGTTGAAGTAGGCATACACGTCTTTCCCCTCTTGGAGGTAGTCGTGTATCTGCTCGGCCTGGTCGTGCAGAAAATCGTGCTCGTAGGACTCCCGGTAGTTACCCTTGGGGCCGTGGAAGCGCATGTAAACAAAGTCTGCGCCCTCGTTGAGTTGACCGTTTCGGGCGGGGCCTTTGTCGTGCAGCACCAGGCTGGCGCCGTGGCGGTCCAGCATATCAAAAGCATCATCTTCATACCAGCTGGGGTGGCGAAACTCCACCGCTTTGCGCCACTCGTGGGCGGGGTCTGCCGCTGCAAGCGCAGTCAATAGGGCACTGACCGCCTTTAGCTGGCGAATGGTGTTGCTGGGCGGGAACTGAATGAGCAGGCACCCTTTTTTAGTGCCCAACTCCCGTGCTGCATCCATAAAGCAGGCAATGCCGGAAAGGTCATCGGCCAGCGTTTTGGTGTGCGTAATATCGCGCCACAGCTTGATGGTAAAGTCAAACGCCGGGCCGGTTTCCGCGGCCCATGCCGCAAACGTTTTGGGCTGGGGGATGCGGTAGAAGGTGCTGTTAATCTCCACCGAGTTAAACAGGGTAGCATAGTAGGTGAGGCGGCTCGTGGCCTGGTAGGCCTCTGGAAAGGTGGCCTTCGGGCCGGGCACTACGATGCCGCTGGTGCCAGTGCGCAGGGTGCCAAGGAGGGCCGGCATGGGAAGGAGTTATACGGGAGTTTCGGGGTATAACGTGCCACGCCGCCTCGGCGTTTTACCCCATGCGCATCTTCACGGGGTCCCAACAGCTGCTTGGCATAGTAGCTCTCCTTGCAGGCCGGGTATGCTGCTCTATGGCCCTGCACGTCGCCGAAGGCAACGAGCTGCGCTTCTACGCCGGGTCCCTGCTGCGCCTGTCCGACCAGCGCCCCCTGGGCACGCTCTGCATCATCGACCCTTTTACTGAGCTTCGAAGGTGTGCGTGGTGGCATGATGCATTCGTTGAGTAGGCCTAGCCGTAACTTGAGTCGCTATGCACTCCCTACTCGCGCTCGATGACTGGCTTAGAACGATTGATTTTTGGCAGCCAGCCCCGCAACTACTGCTTGCCTTGCAACGGGGCGAAGCCCTCTCCGATGCGCACGTTGCGGAACTGGCTTCGGGCAAATACATTAAGAGTTGGCAAGCAGGCATTGTCTTGCGCGCGCTGCCGCTGGAACGACTCATCCCCCATGCGGAGACACTGCTGGGGCATTTGCAAGACTCCAACTGGCCGGCATTCCCTGATGTGGCGGAGGTAGTACGGGCCATGGGCACCGCCGCGATTCCTGCCATTCAACACGTGTTTCAGACCGACCCACGCGACGGAGATTGGATGGAGCGGATACTATGGAGCGTGGTCGATTATTGGGAGGACGACTGCGTGCAGCAGCTACAACCCACGCTCATCGCCTACGTCCACTTTGCCGAACGCGGCGGCGCCTCGATTGCCGCCTTGGAAACCTTAGAGCGGGTGCTTCTGCCCGATAAACACGTCGCCCTATATCAGGAGTTACGCACTCTGTATGCAGACAGCGCCGAGCTCACGACGAAATTGCAGCAGGCGTTCCAGTACTAGGTATTCGCCATGTACGCATGCACGCTCCTTTGCTACTCGCTACTCGGACCGTGGTTGTTGCAGAACTCTGTGCTTGGCGCCCGGAAGCGGTTGCGCAGGCAAAATAGTAAACAGAAAGCCTGCCCTACACGCATTTCAGCCCATTACTGAGGGATAACCCTCCTCTCGGAGCGCCCGGTAGGGAGTTCTGCAACAGCCACGACCCTTTTGCTAAACGTGAGTGGACAAACCAATCAAGGCCTAAATTGGGCTCGTCATGACTTGGTTTCTTCCCGCTGCTCGCTGCTCGCTGCTCGCTGCTCGCTGCTCGCGTGGCTCAACGCGGCAGCTGCGCCGGTCCTGTTTTGCCCTATTCGGAACGTCTTTCACTCAACCACCCCATGCCTGCACCCCTTGCCAAGACCAACGTCGAAAAAATCATCGCCGTCATCACCAATTTCGTTCGAGGGGGTGACCACCGCGACACCGGCCTCTTGGACCAGGTGTTTCACCCCGACTTTCAAGTGGCCAGCCACGGGTTCCTCGGGACCGCCGGAGTCACGCTCCTGAGCCGCCATCAGTACCTGGCAAACGTGGAGGCCGGCATTTTCGGCGGCGTACCCCGCCTCATGACCATTGAGCACGTCGATGTAAGTGGCGGCTTGGCCATGGTCAAGCTGCGGCTGGAAAGCGCGGAAAACCATTTTTTATCCTACAACTCCCTGGTCGCGGACGCTGAGGGCAACTGGCAGTTGCTGTACAACGTGGCTGTAGTAGTGCCGCGCAACGACCCACCAGCGCCCGGTCGGCCCTAGGGGCGGTGCGGGTGGCGCGCGCTCTTCAGGGGCCACGCTCCACGTGAAAAGCTCGTTTTATCAAACGGAGCGCGTTTACATTGCTACCGTTTTCGTGAACCGGTACTGCTGGCCGCTTCTATCTTATGGCACACTCGCGTGGTCAGGCTCCCGAAGTGCTCCTCCCTTGCGACTGGTGCAAGAACCGCTAGCCCATCAACGGCACCGACGCGTTGCTTACCTTCCTGACGCAACGCCTGCTCGCACCGGCGTTCGCCTGGGGCCTGCCGCCCCGCCGCCAAATCGGCCGCCTATGCCCTTGCCACGCCGCCATTCCCCGCACCTACCCCCATGAGCATTACCCAATTCAAAGCCAGGAAGTGGCGCAAGGCCACCGAAAACGCGTCGCCGGGGCCGTGGAAGGCCGGCATCGGGCCGGACCTGCTGCTGCGCATTGCCTCCCTCGGGCCCGGCGACGCGGGCCCAACCGTCTGCACCCTGGACGGCTCGGACGAAGAAACGGCAGGGGCCGACGCCCGCTTCCTGGTCGCCGCCCGCGAAGCCATGCCCCGGTTGCTTGCTGAACCCTTCTGGGTTCCGATTGGCCCGGAGGCACGGCTTCCCCAGGAGAACCAGCTTATCCTGCTGGCTGTGGAAGGTCGGGCAGAACCTGTGGTCGTCACCTTTACCCATTTTCGGAACGAACCCCATTGGGGCGGGCCACAGTCCGGCAACGTCACGTACTGGCGGGCGCTTCCGTCGCCCCCTGGCGTCTAGCCTAGGCCCCGGCCGCCGCGCCGCTGGGCCCGCAGGGGGCGATGCCTAGCCAGGCGGAAGCGGGGAACGATGGTTTATCGAATCTTAATAATCACCGTTTGGCTAAACTTTAGCCGTTCTGGTTCTCCAGGAAAGACGACTGGTGTGCACAACCCAGAATGAAGGGCATCAGCAGCAGAGAAGCGTACAAATTGCGCTGTACGAAGTCATCTATTTCCTTGCTAGTACTCCGTGCCCCCCTTGTGGTAAATGGACTTGCCCGGATAGTATCTAAATCGCTTGGCAATAGCTAAATCACGACGCCAAGTGCTATCGCCGACCTGCTGCTTCGCCCGGCCGCGGTAGTAAAAGTCCGCTGCGGATTCGGGCTCCACTCGAAAGTCTAGCCCGGGGTAGGCTTTCTCAAACAGGTAGGCGTACTCCGCCAACGCCGCTTGGTACTGGCCTTGCCGGCAATACACCCGGGCGCGGAGCGTTCGGGCGTCATAATGTTTCGGATAGTGGCGCAAGGCGCTGTCCAAGTCAATGAGCGCGGAAGTGGTGTCGCGGCCCTTGAGTTTGGTTCTGCCCCGATGATAATAGTACGCTTCCAACCCTTGCGGCCCGTCGGGGTCTGTGGCCGCGTACCCGATGGCCCGGGTAAAATCGCGAATGGCGGCCGCGTAATCGCCCATCATTTCGTGCGCCTGCCCGCGGTCGGAAGTGACCTGTCCGTAGCTAAAGGTGGAGTCTACTTGCAAGGACTTGTTTAAATCAGCCAAGGCGAGGGGATACTTTTTTAAGCGGTAATACTCGTCCCCCCGACGCCAATAGGCTTTTGCACTGGTGGGGTCTTGCGCGATGGCCCGCGAGAAGAGGCGGATGGCTTTGCGCCCGCGCTCCTGAAAGCCCTCTTCCAGCAAATCATCGACAGGGGTTTGCCCCCAGCTGAGGCAGGGTAAAAGCAAGCAGAACAAGAGCAGGCGAAAGGGCATACACGGACGAGTGGGTACGGTTTACCTTGCTAAACTAACCCTTTGTATCCCCAAACGGAGCGCCTCTAAGGCAGGACCCTTTTATTGAACGGTCCGACGCGGATACTTTAATGAAGAAAGACCTTTTTAAAAGTCAATTTGCCCGCCCTCGTTATGAACCTCACCCTTCTCGTTTGCATGTTTATATGCTTGGCCGGGGAGCCAAACAGATGCCTGACGCTGAGTATTGGGCGCGTAGATGCCGCGAAGCATCGGGCAGAACTCGTGGTTACGCGTTCATGCAAGCGCAATTTTGTCTACAAATACAGCTTAGAAATGCAGACTTCAGCCGGCGAATGGGGCCAAGTACTGGAAAACGTGCTTCATCGGGTTAACCCACCCTATGGATACTCTACGCCCTACGTGTCGTCGCAGAAGCGCCGGGAAACCCTTGTCATTGCCTATCCATCGACCCTGCCGCAACAGCCTCCTACACGGTGCTTCCGGATAAAAGCTGAATACATGGCGTATGGCCCGACGATTCCAAACCCTGCTCCCCGCCACGTGCTTTATACCGCTGCGTTTCATTTCTAACCAAGATTAGGCTCGTTTCGTCAAACGGAGCGCGTTTACCTTGCTACCGTTTGGCTAAACTTCATTTTGCTTACTCTCATGGCTATCGTGTGGTTTAACCCGTACGCCCTTCTCATACAAGGCGTGCTGCTCGTCGGCCCCTTCAAGCTCGACCAACGCAAATCCTTGGAAATGGCGACTGAGTCCGAGAGCTACTAGTTCAGCAATGGGCAAGAAATTCCGGTAGAACAGGGAGTCGAAGGCACAATCTATCGTGACCATAGTGGTCAAATCGAATGCGTCGACGTAGGCGTCGTACTTGCCCACTTCCTGCAGCTTGTGCTCCTTCATAAACGTCCGCGTGTAGTCTAAAGCGTCGCTGCAATCGAGGACATCAAGGATGATTCCTGCAAAGTGGATGTTTTCCGATTGGGCTGAAGCACCCATCAGTTTCTCGCGCAAAAATGCTGCGACCTCCTGCACTGCGTATCCTGGCAAGGAAATGATTACTCCATGCATAGCCTAAGGTCGGAATTATACTTTAAAGGCTTAAGTAACGCTTCTTTCATCAAACGGAGCCTGTTTACCTTGCCACCGTTTTCTTGAACACATTGTGGCGTGTTGCTAGCATTTTTGATTTAGGAAAACAATCCCAATTAGACTTGGCGATTTTCTGCTCACCCCCAGCCTTATACTTGGAAGTAGGTGTTGGGAATGCCTGAAGAGGTGACACCTTTGCTTTATTTCTCATTTTCCCTTCTTACCTGTTGTGTACCATGAAGCCAACACATAAAAAAGCGGTTTGCCTTGCTATCGCCATACTCGGCATTTTCTTAAGTGGTATGGGAATTGGCTTAGTATACGGAGTCGACCACCCACGTCCGAACGATAAGCGGACCCCGGAGGCGCAAGCCGCACGCCGGTCGATGGGCACCACCCTTACTTGGACAGGTCTGGCTGTGACATTGGGGCTTGGCTTGCTCATGATGGCGCGAAACAGCGAAAAGAAAGCCTGAAACCTGCGACGCCCTAAAGGCTCCTTTCGCTGAACACCAGCAGCGGCCCGATATCAGGTGGCCCACAAGCTACTGCAGTGCCAGGCGAGTTTAAGAAACTCGTCTACGAATCAACGTTTGCGAAATGCCCAAAGGGGATGAGTTTCGTAAACTCCTTGGTATCCAAAAAACGCTCGTATTCTGGAGGGTTTCGACGAGTGGCAAAACGGCCCGGAAACGCAGAGTTTCCGGGCCGTTTTTAGTGCCGTTACTTGGAGAGCTAAATGAGCCTTCAGGAGGTAGGTCCTGAGTCGGTGCGCGCTTCGATGGTTTGCTGAATGGATGCGGGCACCACCGACAGCAGGTCGAGGCCCGTAGCGGCTTCGATGGCGTCGACGCTGGTCCGGTAAGTGCCCCAGGTCGTACTGATGGAATTGTCGTTCGGGGTGTCAATAGCAATGACGCGGGTGCCGGTTGTCACGCGGGTGGCGTCTTCCGTGCCCGTAGGAATAATGACCACGACTTTCCAGCAGCGGGCGGGAACGGTGACGCGCCCCTGGTCGAGGGTTTCCAGGTAGCCGTTGGTGCCGGTGCCACCGCGGCCGTAGCTCCCGCAGATAACGTAGACCTCGTTGCCGGAAGCGAGGAAGGTCCGGGAGTAATCCTCCAGGTTCGCCCAGGTTTGCTGATTATTGCGGGGAGCCTGGGGCATCATGTTCGTCATCAGGAAGGTCATCGAGTTATCGGCTACTGTATTGGTGCGGTCGGCGGAAGGGCAGTTGTGCCCTCGGTCAAAGCCCGAGCCCGTGTAGCTATTGGATTGGACCTGGTACCAGCCGGCGGGCAGGGTGGGGTCGGGCCGGAAGTCGTCCTGACGAGCGGCACTGCCTCGCCAGTCGGAACTCAGGTGCCAGCTCACCCAGTTCGGGATGCCGCGGTCGCGGTGGTAGCTCAGCGCATACTGCGACTTGAGCAGAAGATAATTGCTCGGCTGATTCGGGTCGGCGGCGGCGCCGCTGGGGTTGCCCAGCGTCAGGTGCTCAGGGAGCGGAGGACGAGGGGTGATGGGGCCACTACCTGGGCCCGGTGTAGGACTAACCGCTTCCTTTTGGCAGGCAGCCAGAATCAGAGTAAGGGCCAGAACGGGGAGGCGTAAATTCAGTAGGTTGGTTTTCATGGGGGATTTCGGGAACAATGGCCCTACTACGTAGAGAAGCAATAAAGGAGTAGTTTTTGTCATAAGAGTCGACTAATGGCAAAGGTGTAGGAAAAAAAGGACGAGCAGAAAAATATCCTACATTTGGTGTGGGTTATTTTCCTGCTCGTCCTTTTTTTCCTACATACTTTCCGTTATGGGCCGTTCCGCCAAGTTTTCCAACAGCCTGCTGGGACAGGTGCGGGCCTACTACGGCTTGCGGCAGCACGAGCTAGCCGCTCTGCTGGGCGTGGCCGATTCGCTGGTGGGCCATATTGAAGCCGGCCGCCGCGCCCTGACTCTGGAGGTGAGCGAGCGCCTGGCCCCCTTCACCCAGCAAATGGCTGAGGATACCGTGCCTTTGCCCGCCACCCCGCCACCCGGCCCCTTCGACCCCGGCCCCCTCGAAGCCCGCCGCGCCGCCTGCCTGCACGAGGCCGCCAACCTGCGTTGGGCCGTGCGAGGCCTGCCCGGCCAAGCCAGTATTGCCGCCCGCTGGGCTCGGGCGCTGCCGGGCCTGCGCGCCACCCTGCCCCCGCCCATCGCCGCCGAAGAAACTCCTGCCACGCCCGAAGCCGTGCGCCTGCGCTATGCGCACGCCTGGCTGGCCTTGCGCCTGCTGGCCCTGCCACCCGAGGAGTTGGCCCGATGGCACCTCGCCGATATCCGAGCTGCTGCCTTGGAAGCCGAAGCGGCCGCCCTGGCCGGGCTGCTGACCGGGCAGGGGAGCGTCCCAAAATAGGGCGGGTTTTCCCAAAAATAGTCTAATGACTATGATACGATAATGAGGTGGCCGCCGTTCTTTGGCCGCATCATTTCAACCCTTTCAACCCCCTTTCCCTATTATGGCTGCTTCCCTTGCCACCCTCACTACCCGCGCCGAGTGCGACGAAGCCCTGAAGGGCCTCGCCGCCGAGCTGGCTACCTACCAGCACCACGACTACAACACCACCTACGCCGACGGGCTGGCCGAAACCCGGGCCACCACCACGGCCGCCCGCCTGGCCAAAGCCACCGACGACGTGGCCCATTACACCGCCGAGGCCGCCCGCACCGGCCTCACGCCCGTCGAGCTGCGCCGCGCCCAGGGGGCCCTCATCACGGCCACCGCCCAGCGCGACCGCCTGGCCCTGGCCACCACCGCCCTGACCGGCGCGCCCGCCTACCTCTCCGACGTGGACGCCGACCAGATAGACAGCCAGATTGCCGTGCTCACGGCAGCCCAAACGGCCGTCACGGCCCATCGGCCCACGCTGACCGCATAGAGAGGGACCTTTCGCGTCAGCACAAAAAAAGGCGACCCCACCGGGGTCGCCTTTTTCATGTTCGGGCCGTTGCAGCGGCCCAGGCAGCAGGGTGGGGCTTACTGCCAGGTGTCGTTGCCAGCTGCTGCGGCACTTGACCGGTACGGTCCGACCGCCCTAGGCGGTCCGACCGGTTGAAGAACCCCCGATTTTGCCCCGCCAACAACCGGTCGGACCGCCTAGGGCGGTCGGACCGGAGCAACAACCGCCGTTTTGGGTAAGGACAAGGCAGCAGGGTGGGGCTTACTGCCAGGTGTCGTTGCGCGTCATGCTGGTGCCGCTGGGCGTGAAGGTGCGGTTCGAGCCGCCCTCGTACAGCACGTTGCCGGCCGCGTCCTTGCGGATGTACTTGAACTGCACCGAGGTGCCGCTGGTCAAGTTGATGGTGCCTTTCCACACGGGGTAGGCCGCGCCGCTGAGCTTGATGGCGTTGGCCGTGTTCCAGGCGCCGAGCTGGGCGGTGCTGCCCAGCACGTACACATCCTGGCCGCTCACGGTGCCGCTGTACGTCACGTTGAAGGCCACGGCCGTGGTGCCGGTAGCCGGCGGGGTGGTGGTGCCACCGCCCGGTACCCACACCGCGTAGGAGCGGGCGCCCACCGGAAACACCGCGTACCCGCTGGCGTTGGTGGTGATGGTGCCGCCGTTGTTGCCGGTGGCATCGGTGAGGGTGGCGTTGGCGAAGGGCGTGGTGATGCCCTTGCTGGCCGCGCTGCTGCCATCGTTCAGCAGCATCAGCAGGCCCTTGTGGGTGCTGTCGCCGGCGCGCGAGTAGGCGTACACGTTGGCGTCGTTGGTGCTGGTGTACTCGGCGGCCGCGCCGTAGGCATTGGCCTTGCGGATGGCCATGAGCTTTTTAAGCTGGGCACCCAGGCCGTACTCGTAGTAGTCGCGGTAGAACACGCAAGGGTAGCCCTTGTGGCGGGTGAGGATGTAGGCGTAGGCCAGCATCTTCAGGTTGGAAACCGGCGAGTAGAGCGCGCCGCCCTGCTGGTCGGTGTCGTGGTTGTCCACGAAGCTCACCGACAGCGCGCCGTTGGCCTCGGTGAAGCCGGCAAACTGCAGCCCGCGCATGTCCCAGGCGCCGTTGCCGTTGCTCATGTCGTTGAACAGGTAGTGCAGCGGCACGTCGAACAGGCTGGTGCGGCCGCCGGTGCTGGCGGCGTAGTTGTTCATGTCGCCGAGGTTGCGGAACCAGGCCTCGCTCACCGCGAAGCGGCCCGAAGTGCCCTTCACCGCATCGAGCCACTGGTTCACGAAGGGCGTGTACATGTGCTTGGTCGCGTCGAGGCGGTAGCCATCGAGCCCGAGCTTGGCCGTCATCCAGTTGCCCCAGTTGATGGTCTCGTTCACGTTCGAGGCGTTGTTGTTGTACTGCACTTCCGAACCCAGCAGGTTGTCGTAGGCGTCGCCGTTGGCGTAGGGCTGAAAGTCGTAGGCTTTCCACTGGTACCAGCCGTTGTTGGGCGCCTGCTGCGTAGCGGTGAAGTTCTGCCAGTGCCACTGGTAGCTGCTGTAGGTGTTGTTGCGGCCGGGGTAGGTGAAGCTGGTGTACACGTTGTACTGGCCGTTGGCGAGCTCCTGCGCGTCGGCCGAGGTGAAGTGGTTCATCACCATGTCCTCGTACACCTGCACGCCCTGCCCGTGCAGCGCCCCAATGGCGCTTTGCAGCTGCCCAATGGTGCCGTAGCGCGTGGCCACGGTGCCCTTCTGGTTGAACTCGCCCAGGTCGTACCGGTCGTACACGCCGTAGCCCACGTCCTGCGCGCCCGAGCCTTTGTAGGCCGGCGGCAGCCACACGGCCGTGATGCCGGCCTGGCTCAGCTCGGTGGCTTTGCTGCCCAGGTTCTGCCACCAGGTGCCGGCGGGCGTGCTGATGGGCGTGTTCCAGTAGAAGCCCTGCATCATCACCCCGTTGGCCACGGTGGCGTTCGCTGCAGTGGGCGCTATCGGAGCCGGCGCACCGGCATTTGGGTTGAGGTTTTCCTTGGCACAGCCGCCGAGCGCGAGCAGGGCAACGGCCAAAGCTGCGCGGCTGGTACCGCTAAGCAATGCTTTCATGTTGGTGGGAATTTTGGTGAGAAATGCTGCAAGGTATTAGCTGAGCTATATCTCTGCAAAGTTCAAAATCCGCACGTGCTGGCGTCGGCCAATTTGCTGAAGTGATATTTTAGATAATTATAATATTATCGCGCAATACAAACGTTTGCAATTGTATTGATAACAAATAAGTCGCTTTAAAAATAAAATTACAGAAAAGGTGAGTGCTCACTCATGAAATCGGGCAATCGATTACATTGGAAATGTTACAAACGTTTGCGCAAAATGATTAGGGGCAGACGAATGTCGATTGCCTGCAGCAGGAGGTAGGGGCGGGACCTGCCCCCGCCCGTCGGTGAACAAAACACACTGGCATCGTTCACCGACGGGCGGGTACGACCCCGCCCCGACATAGTTCAGCTTGTATAATGTGCTGACGACCGCTACTCGCCTACGCGGCCCGTGCCCAGCCACCGCGCCACCGGGTAGCGGTTGTGGCCCGGCTCGTGGTAGGCCGAGTTCTGGTACACCCATTCGAGTTGGGCGGGGCCGTTGGTGGCGAAGGCCGGGTTGGCGGCTTTCAGCTTTTCCAGCCGCTCGCGCAGGCTCGCGTCTTGGGCCAGCAGGTCGGCGGCGAGGTCTTCGAACACGTAATCGGAGAAATGCTCCTTCTGTTGCAGCACGCTGTCGAAGAACCCCCACGCGAAGAAGGAGTCGGTGGCCTGGGGCTCCAGCGTTTCCACGACGTAGCGGCTGGGGGCGGTGGCGTTCAGGTACACCACCCAGTCGCCGGCCAGGTAGGTGAGGGTTTCGGTAGCGGTGCGCAATTGCACCTGGCTGTGCAGGTAATGGCCCTCGTAGGACTTGGGCGTCGTTTTGAAGTCGGTGAAGTAATACACTTCAACCGGTACGGACACGTCGTGGGTTAGCGGCTCGAGGGTGGCCCCGGCGCGGCGCAGGCGCTCGGCCACGTCGGCCCAGGCCTGGGGAATGATGTAGGCGGTGGGGCGGCGGGCCGTGGCGGTGCTTTTGGCGGTGTTGTAGTAGGGCACGGGCCGGGTGTAAGGCGCGGCGCGGTCGTAGTAGAGGCGGGGCTGCCCGCTCACGGCGCTGGGTTTGTGCTTGCCCTCGTAGCCCCGGAACTGCACGGTTTCGTGCTGGCTCTCGTCGATGGTCCAGGCCAGCGGGAATTCAGCCTGGGTGGCCTGGGCCGCTACCGCGGCAGCGCGGGCGGCGGCCAGCGCGGGCGCCTGCCGGTCCACGGTTTCGAGCATGGTCAGCAGGAAGTCATACGTGGAATGCACGCGCGGCGCGAAAGCCTTCAGCATGTGCGTTTCGGGCATGAAGCCGATGGTGTTGAACAGGGCCGCGTAGCCCGTACTGTAGCGCGGCGACTCCAGGAAAGCCCGCAGCCCGCTCTCGGGCGTTTCGCCTTCAAAATCGACGTAGGGCGTCATGGGCCACTTTTTCTGGTCCATGCCTTTGTAGAGTGCGGGCAGCATCTCGGCTTGCAGGTACTGGCCCAGCGCCGGGGCCAGCTTGCTATGCTGGGTGGCAATCAGCGTGATGGTATACTGGTAGTCGGCGCCGTTCGAAGTGTGGGTTTCCACGAAGACATCGGGTTGCCATTTCTGAAACAGCTGCGCAAACGAGCAAGCATTGCGCGAGTCCTGTTTGATGTAGTCGCGGTTCAAATCGAGGTGGCGGGCGTTGCCCCGAAAGCCGTAGGCCTCGGGCCCGTTCTGGTTCACGCGGCTGGTCGAGTTGCGGTTCAGCATGCCGTCGATGTTGTACACGGGCACCAGTACGATGGTGACGTGTTCGAGCAGCTTGCGCAGCTTGGGCTGTTGCAGCAGGTCGCGGGTCAGCATCATGCTCGCGTCGATGCCCTCGGGCTCGCCTGGGTGAATGCCGTTTTGAATGAACAGCACCCGGCGGTTTTTGCGGCGGATACTGGCCGGGTTGGTGTCGCCGTCAGCACTCAGCACCACTTCGTGCAGGGGCTGGCCGCTGTCGGTGGGGCCGGCTTCGGCCAGGTGCATCTGGGCCGGGTAAGCCGCAGCCAGCTTCTGGTAGTAGGCGATGCACTCGGCGTAGGTGGCCGTGGTATTGCCGGCTTTGTCGTTTTCGAAAGGCGTGCGCCAGGCGGGCGCCGGGGCGGCAGGGGTGGGAGCGAGGGCCATGAGCGAGCTGAGCAGAACGGTAAACATGGGTGCAAAAGAACGGCGTAGTTTCGCAGCATGAAGTATTCGATTTTGCCAATGTTCTGCCTGGGCGTGTTGCTTGGTGTGGCGGGCTGCAACTCCCCGGCGGCCCGTTCTCCGGCGGCGGCGCACCCCGCCCGTCCGGCTCCAAAGCCCCTGCCCGCTACTCTACCCACTGCCTCACCCGCCGCGGCCTTCGTGCAGTCCGTGAGCTTCCAGTACCTGACCGAAAGTGCCTCCAAGCCGGACTGCCAGGACGCCGCCGGTAATTCCCGGTCGCTGGACGTTGACTTGCAGTTCCTGCATTTGCTGGGGCCCGATACCCTGCGGCCGGCCATCCAGAAACTGCAGTGCCCGCCCCCCGCTCAGCGCCGGGCCCTGGTGCAGCAGGAGTTGCAGCAACTGCAATGTGGCGGCGAGGACGAGGACACGCAGTACAGTTCATCCGCTAGTTCCTCGGTCAATTACAACGCCAACGGCGTGCTTTCCCTCCTCGTATCAGAGTCCACCGACTCGGGCGGGGCGTATCCCCAGACTAATAATTATCCCCTCACCTACGACCTGGCCACGGGCAAACTTTGTGAAGTCAAGCAATGGCTTCGCCCCGGAAAGGAACGGGCCTTCCGCCAACTGCTCACGAAGTACTTAATGGCTGATTCTACGGGCAAAGACTTTGTTGCTTATAATACGACCGATGAGGAGCCTAAGCCTTATGTGGTGGAGCAGGTGCCTAGCCTGGGGTTGAACGATAAGGGGGTATATTACTCACTCGGCGATTTAGGCGCACCCCATGTTATTGAAGGGGTGGACATCACCATTCCCTACGCGGCCCTGCGCTCCTACGTGCTGCCCGGTACGCCCCTGGCCCGGGTGGTAGCCGCCCATAGCCGCTGAAGCGTACTACTGGGCGATAGGGCTCTGGAGCCATGCTCTACCTTTGCTTCCCGCTTGTTTCACTACCTGTATTCTTATCATCGCAATGGCTCGCCCACTTATTCTCGTTTCCAATGACGACGGCATCACCGCCCCCGGCATTCGCCACCTTGTCGAAACCATGCTGGCCCTGGGCGCCGAAGTTGTGGTGGTTGCCCCCGATTCGCCGCAGTCGGGCATGGGCCACGCCATCACCATTGGCAGCGCCCTGCGCCTCAACAAAAACCCGGTTTTTGGCCCCGACGTCGAAGCCTACGAATGCTCGGGTACCCCGGCCGACTGCGTCAAAATCGCCAAGCACTACATCCTGCAGGACCGTACTCCCGACCTCGTCGTGTCGGGCATCAACCACGGCTCCAACGCTTCGGTGAACGTGCTGTACTCGGGCACCATGTCAGCGGCCATCGAGGCGGCTATTGAAGGGCTGCCCGCCATCGGCTTCTCGCTTTGCGAGTACGGACCGAATGCTGACTTCTCGCACACCACCGAGTGGGTGGCGCAGGTATGCCGCCACGCCCTCGAAAACGGCGTGCCCGCCGGCACGGCCCTGAACGTAAACATCCCCAAGAATTCGGATACGCCCATTGCCGGCCTGCGCCTGGCCCGCCAGGCCCGCGCCAAATGGGCCGAAAAATTCGACCGCCGCCTCGACCCCTATCAGCGCCCATACTACTGGCTGATGGGCACCTTCGAAAACCTCGACCCCGGCACCGACACCGACGAATGGGCCCTGGCCAACAACTTCGTGTCCATCGTACCCTGCCAGTTCGACCTCACTGCAACCCACGGCCTCGCGCACCTCAGCCAGCAGTGGGCGCTGCCGCTGCCTGAGGCTGGCGCTGCTGCCTCACCACCCCAGCCCATTGCCTCGGAAGACTACGGCGTGGCGAACCAAAATTAAGGCGTTTGTAGAAAAGCGCCTGCCCGTCATGCAGAGCGCAGCGAAGCATCTCGCGTGGGGTAGAAATTCATTTACTATTGCACGCGAGATGCTTCGGCTGCGCTCTGCATGACGTTCTTTTTAACCACTAACCACTAACCACTAACCACTAACCCGCCCGGTGCCGCACGGTGTGCACCGTTTTGTGCGGCGTAGGTGCCACCGACGACTTGCGTACCACAACGGGCAAAACGGGCTGGCCCGGAGTAGGCCACTGATGGTGGTGCAGCGCGGCTACTTCGGTGCCGAGCGCGATGACCAATACCAGCAGCAGGCCAATGAACAAGAGCCTAAGATGAATGCGCACGGGCTGAAGAATCAATGCCCGAAACTACCGCGCTAACTATGAAGCCGGCATGAACCCCGCCACCAACTTCACCGAGGGCTGGAAATCGAGGATGAAACTGGTGCCCTGGCCCAACTCCGATTCGGCCCGCAGCGTGGCCCCGTGGAAGGTGGCAATGGTTTGGGCAATGGGCAGGCCCAGGCCGTAGCCTTCGGGCAAGTTGGGCGCTGTGCCCTGAAAGCGCCGGAACCGGTCGAATAGAAACGGCAGGTTTTCGGCGGCAATGCCGGGGCCGGTGTCCTCAACCCGCAGCGTGTAGCCGCCGTTGGGCGTCGCGTGCCCGGTTACCCGAATGCGCCCGCCCTCGCGGTTGTACTTGATGGCATTGGAGAGAAGGTTGCGCAGCAGCGTGTGCAGCAGGCTGGCGTTGGCGTGCGTGCGCTCATCGGGGCCGGTCAGGGCTACTTCCAGGGCGATGTCGCGCTGCTGGCGGCGGTCGTCAAGCTCCTCGGCTACATCGGCTACCACGGTGGAGAGGCGCACGGCTTCGTTGCGCAGGTACTGCTCGTTTTCGATGTTGGCGATGAGCAGGAGGGTGCGCACGGTGTCGCGCAGGCGGTAAAGCGTCCGCTGCGACTCCACAATCTGCTGGGCGTGGGCCTCGGGCAGGGTGGGGTCCTGCAGCATGTTTTCGAAGCGCGATTGCAGGATGCTGGCCGGTGTGAGCAGCTCGTGGCTCACGTTGCTCATAAACTCGCGCTCCTTGGCGAAGGCCGACTGCACCTGCCGCATCAGCGAATTCAGCCGGTCGTCGAGTCGTTGGAAGTCGGTGGTGTCGGTTACAATCGTCTCAAAATCGAAGTCCGACGGCTGGCGGATGCCGCGCAGCTTGCGCAGCATCAGCTCGCGCAGGGGCTCCAGCAGGTAGTGCGCAAAGGCCGCGTCGGACACCACGGTAAGCAGCGAGGCTGTCACCAGTACCCACAGCGCCAGGTTGCGCAGCGTGCCAGTAAGCAGCTCCACCGTTTCGAGCGACGAGCCTATTTCGACCCGGAATGCGGGCTGGCCCGCGGCCCCGGCCGGCCGTGCAAAGCTCAGAATGCGAAAGTCCTCCACTTCCTGGTCTACTTGCCGGGGCTCCTCAAAAATGCGCTCGGGGGGCAGCGACTTGCTCGCCGGCAAGGGAGTGAGGCTGATGTATTCCTGCTTGAAGATGTTGTAGTCGGCGTACGTCTCGGCCCGCTCGCCGCGTTCAAAGGCCTGCAGGCCGTCGCGGGCAATGAGGGCCAGCACGTGCTGCTTCTTGTCGCGCAGGTGCAAATCCGTGTGCGCCACCGCCACCCGCTGCACAATAGGCGGAATCACCAGCGCCCCGAGCAGCACCAGCAGCAGCTTGGAAAGGGCGTTGAACAGGGCCAGCTTGGCTTCGAGACGCATAAGTAATGGTCTAATACGTACAGACGACCCTGCTGCTTTACGCCGGATGAATGCGCTACTCCGCCGCCCGGTAGCCAATGCCGCGTACGGTCTCCAGAAAATCGGCGGAAGCGAATTGGGCCAGCTTCTTGCGCACGTTTTTGATGTGCACGTCGATGTAGTTCGAATCGGAATCGTCTTCGAGCACGTTGCCCCACAGGTGCTCGCCCAACTGCAAGCGGGTAAGTACCCGCCCGCGGTGCAGCAGCAGGTAATGGAGCAGGTCGAACTCCTTCTTGGTGAGGGGCACCTCCTGGCCGTCGTGGCGCACAATGCGGGCGTTGGCATCCATGCTGAAGCCGGTGCCGAAGGCAATTTCGGGGCGCTTGAGGTTGAACTTGCGCCGCGTGATGGCCTGCATGCGGCTGGTGAGTTCGAGCAGCGAGAAGGGCTTGGGCAGGTAGTCGTCGGCCCCCAGGTCGAGGCCGCGGATGCGGTCGTCGAGGGCCCCGCGAGCGGTGAGGATGATGAACGAGGCCTCTTGTTTGTCGTTCAAGCGGGCCTCCTTCAGCAGGTCGAGCCCATCGCCGCCGGGCAGACCCAGGTCCAGCAGCACGAAGTCGTAGCTGCTCACGTAGAGTTTTTCCGAGGCCTCCGCGTAGGTGTAAGCCGAGTCGACCAGGTACTGGGCCTGCAGCAGAAACTGGCGCATTTCCTGGTGCAGGCTTTTTTCGTCTTCGATAAGCAGAACGTGCATGGGATGGGAGGAACGGGATGAAAAGGAAGGGCCAGGCCGGGCGGCGATACCAGCACAACATACGACAGCCAATCCTGAACAGTAGATGAAGACACCGCCACAATTTCTGGTTTAACAGCCTGCCGGACCCGAAAAAAAACCTTAAATTGCTGACACGTTCTCTTTTTGCTCACACCCTTTCCACACTATGAATAACTTGCTTACCCGATTATCAGCCCTTTGCGTGCTGCTAGTGTTGCTCGCCAGCGTTGCCAGCCGGGCTCAATCCCCAGCCGCGCGCCAGAAAGGCAAGACGAAAATCAAGCCGCTCATCACCACGGTTTACATCCTGCGGCACGCCGAGAAAGACACCACCGTGGCCAACAATCCCGACCCCGAGCTCTCGGCCGCAGGCCGCACCCGCGCCCAGGCCCTGAGCCAGATGCTGGCCAAGCGCCAGCCGGCTGCCCTGTTCACGACCGACACCAAGCGCACCCGCGCCACCCTGGCCCCGCTAGCCGCTGCGCTGAAGCAGGAGCCCCAGACCTACGACCCCAAGCGCGGTCGCGACCTGGCCGACCGCGTCCTGAAAGAGTTTGCGGGTAAGTCGGTGGTTATTGTGGGCCATTCCAACACGGTACTCTCGCTCATCGACGACTTCGGCGGCGTTCCACCGGTCGATGAAATCAAAGATTACGAATACGACTACCTGTTCACCGTCCGGGTGGCCGAAGGCATGCAGCCGACCGTGGAAACCCGTGGCTACGGCGCCGAGCGCCGCGAGCCGGTGGCTGCCCGCCTGCAAAGGGCCAAGGAAAAGGAAATGAAGATTCAGGCCAAGGCGCAGGCCAAAGCTGTGAAATAACGGCTAACTACTTTCCTCAATACCCCGGCCGCCGGCGGTGTTTGCGTGCATTCGGCCTTCCGAATGGGCCCAAACACCGTCGGCGGCTGTACTTTCGCCCGGCTGCGGTACTTGCTACCCGGCTTCTTTGCTGACCCGCTATGTCAATTATGCTGAAAAATATGTTGTTGGGCGCGGGTGCCGCGCTGCTGCTGGCCGCGCCCGCCGCGCAAGCTCAGGCTCGTAAAAAAGCGAAGCCTGCTGGCAAGCCCGCAGTGTACGCCACGGCCGCCCGGCCCGACCGCACCGATTCGCTGGCCATGCGCCGCCTCTTTGATGAGGCCCTGCTGCGGGGCGAGAGCTACGAGAACCTGCGCTACCTCACCGGCACCATCGGGCCGCGGCTGTCGGGCTCGCCCCAGGCCCAGCAAGCCGTGGAGTGGGGCAAGGCCACCATGGAAAAAGCCGGTTTCGACCGCGTGTATCTGCAGGAGGTTATGGTGCCCCACTGGGTGCGCGGCGGCAAGGAGCGGGGCGAAATCGTGGGTAATAAAGACAAGGGCATCAAAGTGCCCGTTTGCGCCCTGGGCGGCTCGGTGGGCACCGGCGGCAAGCTGAAGGCCGGCGTGGTGGAAGTACACAGCCTGGAAGAGGTAAAAAACCTGCCCGACGAGGCCGTGAAAGGCAAGTTCGTGTTCTACAACCGGCCGTTCAACGACGCCCTTATCGAGCCCGGTTCGGCTTACGGCGGCGCCGTCGACCAGCGGGCAATGGGCGCTATTGAGGCGGCCAAACGCGGCGCCGTGGGCGCCCTGGTCCGCTCGATGACCAGCTCCCGCGACGACTTCCCGCATACCGGCACCATGCGTTATAACGAGACCGTGCCCAAGGTGCCCGGGGCGGCCCTCAGCACCAATGCGGCCGACCGCCTCAGCCTGCTGCTTAAGGCGAACCCCGAACTGCAGTTTGAGCTGGAAATGGAATGCACCACGCTGCCCGACGAGAAAAGCTACAACGTAGTAGGCGAAATCAAGGGCAGCAAATTTCCCAATGAAATCATCACGGTGGGCGGCCACCTCGACTCGTGGGACCTGGCCCAGGGTGCCCACGACGACGGTACCGGCTGCGTGCAAAGCATGGAGGCCCTGCGGCTGCTGCGCGCCGCTGGCTTTAAGCCCGAGCGCACCATCCGGGCGGTGCTGTTTATGAACGAGGAAAACGGCAACCGGGGCGGCATCGAGTACGCCCGCCTGGCCCAGCAGAACAAAGAATTTCACGTGGCTGCTATCGAGAGCGACGGTGGCGGTTTCACCCCACGCGGCTTCACCCTGGAGGCTGAACCGGCCACGGTAGCTAAAATTGCGCGCTGGGCCCCGTTGTTTCGGCCCTACCACGCCGCTGATATGCTGCCCGGCCACTCCGGCACCGACATCGAGCCCCTGGAGGCCGCCGTGCACCCCAAAGCCCTCATTGGCTATAAGTGCGACTCGCAGCGCTACTTCGACATCCACCACACCGCTGCCGACACCTTCGATAAGGTGAACCGCCGCGAGCTGGAGCTGGGCGGCGCTGGCATGGCCAGCCTCATTTACCTGCTGAGCAAATACGGGTTGTAAAACCTGATATTTCGTAAAGGAAAACGGCCCTCCCTGCGCAAGCAGAGAGGGCCGTTTTTCTTATTGTCTACAGCTAGTTCTGTCCTAAAATCGAAAACAGCTCGTCCAGCTTCGGCGTCAGAATGATGTCGGTGCGGCGGTTGAGGGCCTTGTTGGCGGGCGTGTCGTTAGGAGCCAGGGGCAGAAATTCGGCCCGGCCCGAGGGCGTCACTTGGCCTGGGTCCATGCCGGCGGTAGTCAGCAGGCGGGTGATTTCGGTGGCGCGCATCACGCTCAGGTCCCAGTTGTCGCGCGCGCCGCTGGCAGTGGCCCCCTTAATGGGCACATTGTCGGTGTGGCCTTCCACCAGCACGTTCACATCTTTGTTGTCTTTGAGAGCCACGGCCAGCTTGCGCAACGCATCCTGGCCTTTGGGGTCTACTTTGGTCGAGCCCGATTTGAACAGCAATTGTTCCGACAGCGACACGTACACTTTGCCATTCTTCACGCTCACCTGCAAATCCTGGGCGTTGAAGCCCAGCAGGGCATCCGACACGCGCTGGCGCAGGGCTTTAGTCGCAGCGTCTTTCTGAATCAGCGCATTTTGCAGGTCGGCAATGCGGGCGTTTTTGCTTTGCAGGTCGGCGTCTTTACTCTGCAAGTCGGCGTTTTTGTTACGGATGTCCGTTTCGGCATCGCCCAGGTTCTGGTTTAACTGGTTTACCTGCTGGCTTTTGGTGAGGAGCGAGCCGCGCAGGGCGTCCTCGTTGCGGGCTTTGTCGGCGGCAAGGGCGGTTTTTTCTAGCGTTAGCTGGTCGCGCGATTTGGTGAGGTCGGCGTTCTGCTGTTGCAGGGCGGCAATTTCTTTTTGGTTGCAGCCCGGCAGGCCCAACAGCGTGGCGCTAACCATTAGGGTGGGGAAGAAGCGAAAATTCATGAGTGAGAAAGAGAAGTAAAAAAGGCACTTAGACCTCAAAATGGTCCAGTCTTAAAACGGAGCTCTCCGGTTGAGGTTACCTTTGGCAAAATTCTATGCGCTTCTTTTCCTTCCTTACTATCACCTGGCGGCGGCTGGAGTCTTTGAGCTGGGCTGCGGGTCTCGCCCTAGTGGTGCTGCACTCAGCCGGGCCGGTAGCAGGGCAGGCCCGGGCTGCCAGTCCGCTGCCTAGTGCTACGCAACCCATTGAGCGTTATTGGGTGACCATGAGTGATAAGAAAGGCGTGGCCTTTAACCCGGCCCGCTACTTCTCGCCGGAGGCCCGCGCCCGCCGCCGCCGCCAGCATTTGCCCGCCTTCGAGGCCACTGACCTGCCCGTGCGGACTGATTACGTGGCTGCCATCATAGCCCAGGTCGACACCGTAACCCTGGTGAGTCGCTGGTTCAATGCCGTTAGCTGCCGCGCCACGCCGGCCCAGGTCGCCGCTGTGCGCTGCTTGCCGGGTGTGGCCTCCGTGCAGCGCTGGCCGATGCGTGATGCGCAAATAGCGGCAGCAACTTCTGAGCAAGAAACGACCAGCATAGCTTTTAAAGTGAGAACTGCTGAAGCTGACGGCGACAAAGAAACTATTTCGGCCAATGACTACCTGCTGGCCCGCCGCCAGGTAGCCCATCTTGATGGCGCAACTCTGCGCACAGCTGGCCTGCAGGGGCAAGGGCTGCGCATTGCAGTATTCGACGTGGGCTTTCGGGGGCTGCCCGAGCATCCGGCTTTTGCCGAGCTGGTGAACAGCAAGCGTATTGTGGCCACCCACGATTTTCTGCGCAACCAGGACAATGTATTTGTTGGGGGCAGCCACGGCACCGAGGTAATGGGCTGCCTGGCTGGCCGCCTGCCCCCCAACCCGGGCGGCGCGCCCGGCCCGGCGCTGGGTTTGGCCCCCGCCGCCGAATACCTGCTGGCCCGCACCGAGCAGCTGCATCGCGAGCGTTACGCCGAAGAAGAAGCTTGGCTGGCCGCCGTGGAGTGGGCCGACCGCCTCGGGGCCGATATCATCAACTCTTCGCTGGCTTATACCGAGCAGCGCTATTTCCCCGAGCAGATGGACGGCCGCCGCAGCCTGATTGCCCGTGCCGCCAACCTGGCCGCTCGCAAAGGCCTGCTGGTGGTGAGCGCCGCTGGCAACGACGGCGACGACGATTGGGTGCGCATCGGCACGCCGGCCGATGCCGACTCGGCCCTGGCCATCGGTGGGCTCGACCCCGAAACCGGCCTGCACGTCGACTTCAGTTCCTACGGGCCCACCGCCGACCGCCGCCGCAAGCCCAACCTAGTTGCCTTTGGCGTGGTGCTTACCACTACCCCTGGCGGCCACTACGAGCGCCTCGAAGGCACTTCGTTTGCCGCCCCGTTGGTGGCTGGGCTGGCAGCCGCGTTGTGGCAGCGCCAGCGCCAGTTCACGGCCATGCAGCTGTTTGCCCTACTCGAACAAGCCGGTGAGCTGTATCCGTATTTCGATTACGCCCACGGCTACGGCCGGCCCCGGCTGGCACGGACCACAACCGGCACCGCGTCTTTTACCACGGCTACCTTCGATTTCGTGCCCCACGACACCCTGGTCGCGGTAATTATTCGGCCGGAAGCTGCCCGCACTCCCGCCATCGATTTGCCACTGCTGGCCGATGACCCGGCGCCGAGTCCGGTCCCGGCCGCCATTACCCCCGCCAAACCAGCGAACGCCACCAACAGCGCCCCGCCGGTAGGGCAGGAGAAGCCATTGCCCGCCGACGCCCCGCCGCTGGTGCTACCCGAGCCCAATTACCCGGCCTACCTCTACTGGAACCTCGCCGACCGACGCGGCGTGCTGCGCCGCTACGAAACCCGCGCCGTGACCCAGCGCCTAGTGGTGCAGGTGCCACGCCGGCTGCTGCGCAACGGCGACGTGCTGCGCGTTCACTTCAAAGGCTACACCGCCACCTATTCGGAATGAGGGCCCTGAACATTTTTCTTAGCGGGCGCTTGGCTCCGTTGCGGCAATGGGCCGTGGTTGGGGCACTACTAGTCGGAGCCCCGTTTGCGGTGCGTGCGCAGCAGGTGCTGGTGCAGGCCGACGTGGCCAACGACACCGTGAAAACCACTTTCGGCCCCAACCGCCGCTGGTTTGTCCACGGCTACCTGGCCCTGGGGCTGGCAGCTGGCCCGGGCCAAACCGGCGCGAAGCTGCGTTACGGCTTTACCTCGGCAGAGGCCCGGGTGGGTGGCCGGCTGAAGCGGCGCCTGAGCAATTCTGTGGCGCTGTGTGGCGACCTGAATTACGGTTACCTGCGCTACGAGCTGGCCCAGGAAGCCGGCAAACTGGTGCCCAGCTCCACGTTGCATCAGCACGAATACCTGGGCATCCACCAGCTGGCTACTGAAGTAGCGCTGCGCTTCAACTACGGCCGTCGGGGCAATGTGGTGGGCAGCTACCTCGACTTGCTGGCTGGCGGTACCTGGGCTGCCGGCACCCGCCACACCACCGAGGATGTGCCGGCAGCCGGCATTAATTCAGTTGAAACCACCGAATATGGTTTGCCTTACCTCCATCGGTTTGGAAGCGTTGTGGGCGCACGGCTGGGTTTCGACCGCTACGCGCTGGTGGGGCGTTACCGGCCCAGCTCTGCTTTTGCGAGCAGCTATGCGGCCTGGCCCGAGCTGCCGCGCTGGACATGTGGGGTTGAAGTAGGCCTTTTTTGAAGAAAGGACCTTACCGCATTTTACTCCGGCTACTGGGGCGTTTGCAGCGCATATAAACCAATGCCTGGGCTTTCTGCGTAGAACGTCCATTCCTGAAAGTGCAGGACTGGTTCGTATTCCCCCGCAACTTTCAGCAACGGCGATATTCCCCCCTTCTATTTCTCTCATACCTTCGCACGACCGGCGCCTGAGTGGCCCTCGTTTTTCTTCTATATGAAAGCCCCTATTCTCAAGTTTTCCAGCCTGGTCCTGCTGTCGGCCAGCTTCATCCTCCAACTCACGTCGTGTATCAACACCGAGCGTGAGGCGAGCACGTCGACCAAAGACCCGCGTGCGACCTACACGCCGCCGGCAGCCGGCAGCCGCACCCGCATCAACGGCAAAACCGTGCTCAACACGGTGCGCGCTACGCATTCATTCTCCGACCCCAACAGCAACGACAACTTCATGCTGCAGCTGCGCGGCGAGCGGGTGCTGACCGGCCAAGCCCACCTTATTGTCCTCAATAACATGGGCGACACCATACGCCACGAGGTACTGCCGGCCCGCGCTTTGCTCGCGCACGCCGATGCAACCCTGGCCCGCTCTTCGAGTGTGCGCGACCAGGAAATCGCCATTCTTCAGGGCATGAACACGTTTTTTGCTCCTGGCCACTTCACGCAACCCGCTATACCCAGCGGCGCTGAGCAGCCTGCCGAAGTCGATACCAAAACCTGGATGACTTTGCGCGAAGACCCCACCGCCGTAGGCTTCGACTACACCGGCGCGGGCGGTGCCGAGCGCCGCATGGCTTACTCGCAGAAATTGGGTAAGGCAGTTGTCATCAGTCAATAAATCAATAATTAATCCCACCTGCGCTCCCCAGAGCACCTCTTTTTCCCCCCACCCCATGAAGTTTCTGCTTTCATTCGTTGTCGTCCTCATCCTGATACTGGCGTATTTCCGCCTCTTTCCTTCGGCTCCCATCAACCCGGTGCTGCCCATTGAGCAGGGCCAGCAGGAGGTGAACGGCCACAATGCGGATGTGCCCAAGGGCGCGGGTGCAATGGCGCCGGCCACCGAAGGAGAAGAAGCCGAAGAAGGCAGCGCGGCCGCTGTGGCCCCCGCAACACCCGGCCAAACCTATGGCACGGCCATTATGCAAGCCGGTGCGTTGCCCATGAGTGCACTGCCCGTTGCCCTTGGCAAGCAGGATTCTGCCCAGGTGAAGCTGGTAGGCAAAGCATCGGCCGTGTGCCAGGCCAAAGGCTGCTGGATGACCCTGCCCACCGCCGACGGCAAGGAAATGCGCGTACGCTTCCGCGATTACGCCTTTTTCGTGCCCAAAGACCTGAGCGGCCACGAAGTTGTGGTTAGTGGCTGGGCCTACCGCAGCACCGTGCCCAAAGCCGAACTGCAGCACTACGCCAAAGACGGTGGCAAAACCGACCAGGAAATTGCCGCCATCACGCAGGACGAACAGCAGCTCACCTTTATGGCCGATGGCGTGCGCGTCTTGAACTAGCGCTTAGCCACTGAAACTGAAACCACTGCAAAAGCCGCCCGGTAGGGTGGCTTTTTTTGTGCCCCAATAAGTTTTAATGAGCCGCCGTAGTTTGCGTACTTCGTTTGATTGCCTACCCTAGTGCCGCTTCCGGTACCACCACCATGCCCAATAATTCCACCATACAGTCCCAGATGCAGGCCCTCGCCGAGCGGCTTCACCACCTCAACCACCAATATTACCAGCTTGATAGCTCGGAGGTTAGCGACCAGGACTTCGACCAGATGTTGGCCGAGCTGCAGGCACTGGAAGCAGCACACCCGGAGTTGGCCTTGCCCAATTCGCCCACCCGCCGGGTGGGTGGCACCATCACCAAGCAGTTTCCGACGGCGGTGCACCGATTTCCCATGCTCAGCCTTGGCAATACGTATTCTGAAGATGACCTGCGCGAATTTGACGAGCGGGTGCAGCGCGGCCTGGAAGGTGCGCCCTATGCCTACGTCTGCGAGCTGAAAATTGACGGCGTTGCCATGAGCCTGCATTACGAGCACGGCCAGCTAACGCAGGGCGTGACGCGCGGCGACGGTACCCGCGGCGATGTAGTCACGGCCAACGTGCGCACCATCAAAACCCTGCCGCTGGCCCTGCGCCCCGGCCCCAACCAGCCCGACGACTTCGAAGTGCGCGGCGAAGTATTTATGCCCCTGCCGGTTTTCGATGAGCTGAACGCCGAGCGCGAGCAAAACGGGGAAGCCCTGCTGGCCAACCCGCGCAATGCCGCCAGCGGCACCCTCAAGCTGCAGAACTCGGCGCAGGTGGCGGCGCGCAAACTGCGCTTCCTCGCGTATTCGCTGCTCACGCCGGGCCGGCATTTTCCCACCCACAGCGCCGCCCTCGAAGCGCTGACCCAGTACGGCCTGCCCGTTTCCGATACTTGGCGGCGGGCTTCCAACATCGACGAGGTGTTGGAGTTTGTGCATTATTGGGCGAAAAAGCGCTTCGATTTGCCGGTGGCGACCGATGGCATTGTCATCAAAGTCGATAACCTGCGCCAGCAGGACCAGCTGGGCTACACAGCCAAAAGCCCCCGCTGGGCCATTGCCTACAAGTACCCCGCCGAGGCCGCCCGCACCCGGCTCAACGAGGTGCTCTACAACGTGGGCCGCACCGGGGCCGTCACGCCGGTGGCCGTGCTCACCCCCGTGCCGCTGGCTGGCACCGTCGTGAAGCGGGCTACCCTGCACAACGCCAACCAGATTGAACTGCTCGACCTGCGCCTCGGCGACTTGGTGTACGTAGAGAAAGGCGGCGAAATCATTCCTAAAATAACCGGCGTCGACTTGGCTGCCCGGCCTGCCGATGCCGTGCCCATTCGGTACCCTACGGCGTGCCCATCCTGTGGCACGCCACTGGTGCGGCCCGAAGGCGAAGCCCATTTCCGCTGCCCAAACGAGCGCGGCTGCCCGCCCCAGCTCAAGGCCCGGCTCGAGCACTACGTGAGCCGCAAGGCGTTGAATATTGATGGGCTGGGAGCCGAGACCGTGGGCCGGTTTTTCGAGTTGGGCTTGGTGAAAACCCCGGCCGACATTTACGACCTGCCCGTCCGGCGGCCCGAGCTTGTGACCTTGGAGCGCCTCGGCGAAAAGAGCATCGACAACCTCATTGCCGGCATCGAGGCGAGCAAGCAGGTGCCGTTTCCGCGTGTGCTGTTTGGCTTGGGTATTCGCTACGTGGGCGAAACCGTGGCCCAGAAGCTGGCCGCCCATTACCGCAGCATGGATGCCCTGATGAATGCTACGGCCGATGAAATGGCCGCAGTGCCCGAGGTCGGCGGCGTTATTGCCGTAGCCGCTGCGCACTGGTTTCAGCAACCTGAAAACCGCGAACTGGTGGAGCGCCTGCGCCAAGCCGGCGTGCAACTGGAAGTAACCGGCGAAGCGCCCGTGCCGGCTTCCGACCGTTTGGCTGGGCTCACGTTCGTCATCTCCGGCGTATTCGAGCACCACAGTCGGGAAGAGCTGCAACAGCTCATTATTTCCAACGGCGGTAAAATCACGGGTTCCATCAGCAAAAAACTGAGCTACCTGGTGGCCGGCGACAACATGGGCCCTGCGAAGCGTGAAAAAGCACTGGGATTCAAAGTGCCCATTATCTCCGAAGCTGAGTTGATGGCCTTGTTACCCGACCTTACCCTGGAGGCGTCGGGCCCGGTTCCAGGCAATAATACCAGTGGGATGGCACCGCCGGCTGCCTCGTTGGGTGAGCAAGGGTCTTTGTTTTAGGAAAATAAAAGCATTTCGAAAAAATGTATTGCTGTGGATGCCTTAGTCGTAATAGACATTCGGGCACATTATTGGGCCGTTGGACCTGCCAGGCGTCCCGATGAGCCAGAAACGGCATTTTACACAGTAGTGTATTTTTAACTTCACGGCATACCGCAGAAGTATTTCGGCCGGCTTTTTGTCTGTTGGTCTGAATCGGCGACCTTTGCCTATCTTATTTATCCCAATGCGCGCTTATTTTACTCTTATTTGCCTGGCAATCGCAGCTTTTTTAGCACCAGCTGCCCACGCGCAATGCGTTGCCTTAACCGACCTGTTGGCCATCGGAGCCGACCCTACTGCTCAGTCATCGGGTAAAGTGGTCACGGACCATCTCTCGTTTGAATGGGCATATATGGCATCCGCGCCCACGGCCAAAGAAGCCAGCTGGACCTATACGCCATCGGGCACATCAACTCCTACGGCCCGCTTGGTGGTGCGCCCCCAGCGCCCGGGCCAAGACGTAGTGCTGAAAACCGCACAGGCAAGCTGTGTGCGCGACCTGCGCTCCGAACTCAAAAGCCGGAAGCTCACGCCTCAACCCGTAACCTGTCCCAGCTGCGAAGCTGTTCGCTATCAGGGTGCTGATTTCGACGTAACGCTGTACAGCATGATGAAAGGCGAATTTCCCTTTGTAGTCGTAGTGCATCAGGTGCCACCGACGATGCCTCCTGCTGCCAATGGAGCGACTACCACCAAGAATCCCTAAAAAATACCCTTTGTATTTCGTGATAAAAAAGCCCCGCCGTGAAAACGGTGGGGCTTTTTGTTGTGGTGCATTGCAACGAGCGTTATAGTGCGGGCATCACCGTGCCACGCACTTCGCCAAAGCCGATGCGCACACCGTCCTTAGTAGCGTGCCCGCGCATGGTCACGGTATCGCCGTCAAGCAGGAACTTGCGTTCTGAGCCATCGGCCAGGGGCAAAGGGCGGGTGCCGCGCCAGGCTAGTTCCAGCATCGAGCCCAGCGAGTCGGGTGTAGTGCCCGAGATGGTACCAGAAGCATAGAGGTCGCCGGCTTCGAGGTTGCAGCCGTTGGATGTGTGGTGGGCCAGCTGCTGAGCCATGCTCCAGTACATGAGGCCAAAATTACTGCGGCTGATGGTGGTTTCGGGGCCGCCTTCGGGGGTGAGGGCCACTTCGAGGTGCACGTCGAAATTGTGTTCGCCGTGCTGCGCGAGGTAGGGCAGTGGGGCTGGCTCCTGCGCCGGGCCAGGCACGCGGAACGGTTCCAGCGCATCGAGCGTGACTACCCAGGGGGCTAAGCTACTGCCAAAATTCTTGCCCAGGAACGGCCCCAACGGCACATATTCCCAGCTTTGCAGGTCGCGCGCACTCCAGTCGTTGAACAGGCAGAGGCCGAAGATGTGCTCCTCGGCGTTGCCAATTGCCACCGGCGAGCCCAGCGAACTGCCCGTGCCGACCACAAAGGCCATTTCGAGTTCGAAGTCAAGCTGACGGCTGGGGCCGAACGTGGGTTCCGCTTCATCGGGGCCTTTGCGCTGGCCATTGGGCCGCCGGATGGGGGTGCCCGACGCTACAATGCTGCTGGTGCGCCCGTGGTAGCCAATGGGCAGCCAGCGCCAGTTGGGCAACAGCGCATTGGCCGGGTCGCGGAACATGATGCCCACGTTGGTCGCGTGCTCGATGCTGCTGTAGAAGTCGGTGTAGTTGGCGGGCTTCACAGGGCGCAGCATCTGCACTTCCGTTTGGCGCAATAAGCACTCGCGTACGGCCTCTTCGTGGTCGCGCAGGCGGGGCTCGTCGTGTCGCAGCAGCTCGCTCACGCGCTGGCGTACGGCCCGCCAGGCCGGCCGGCCCAAGCGCAAAAAAGCATTAAGCGACCGGCGGCGAAACACTTTGGGCTGCGCATCGCCCAGTTCGGTGAGGTCGGAGAAAAAGCCCAATTGGCTGGCGGCATACAAATCGAGCACGTAGCCGCCAATGGCCACTGCCAAGCGCGGCCCGCGCTCCTCGGTTTCGAACACCCCGAACGGCAGGTTCTGGATGGGAAAGTCATTGTCGGGAAGAATGTCAATCCAGGAGCGGAGGGCGGGTGAGTTCAGCGCGTTGGGCATAGAGCAGGGAGGGCAGGATGGTTTGGGAGGGTTTGAAGGAAAGGTGTTAAAAAGAACGTCATGCTTCGGCTAGGCGCAGCATGACGTTCAATGCATTCGGTCAAATAGTTAGTAAGGGCTACCGAGCTTCCACAGCCGTGATTTCCGGTACCGCTTTTTTAACCGTGTCCTCCAGGCCAGCCCGGGTCATTGGCGACATGGGGCAGGCCCCGCAGGCCCCTTCCCATTCGAGCTGAAGCACGCCTTCGGGGGTGATATTGGCTACCCGCACATTGCCTCCATCGGTGGCCAAGTAAGGGCGCAGGCTGTCCAGAGCGGCCTCGATGCGCGGCATCAGAGGGTGGTCGAAAGTAGGGGCGGGGGTTGCTTTTTCCACGGTAGATTAAGAATTCATCTGCACGACCGCCGTTTTTGGGGCCACGTTGTTGCGGATACTTACCTGACGGGCTACGGCCTCAGCCAGGTCAGCGAAGAGCTTGCCAACTGCCGATTCGGCGTCGAGCACGGCGGGCTGGCCTTGGTCGCCATTTTCGCGGATGCTCTGCACCAGCGGCAACTGGCCCAGCAGCGGCACGTCGTGCCGGGCAGCCAGCTCGCGGCCGCCGTTTTCGCCAAAAATAAAGTACTTGTTGTCGGGCAGCTCGGCTGGCGTAAACCAAGCCATGTTCTCAACCACGCCAAGCACGGGTACGTTGATTTGCGGTTGGCGGAACATCTGTAAACCCTTCTGGGCATCGGCCAGGGCCACTTTTTGCGGCGTGGTCACGATTACGGCTCCGGTCACGGGCACGGTCTGCACCAGCGTGAGATGGATGTCGGAAGTGCCGGGTGGTAAGTCGAGCAGCAGGTAGTCGAGCTCGCCCCAGTCTACTTCCGTAATGAACTGCTTGAGCGCGGACGAGGCCATGGGCCCACGCCACACAATGGCGCTTTCGGCCGGGGCCAGGAAACCAATGCTCATCAGCTTCACCCCGTATTTCTCGATGGGCTGAATCAGGTTCTTCCCATTGGGGCCCTGAAACACATGCGGCGCCTCGTTTTCCACGTTGAACATCACCGGCATGCTGGGGCCGGAAATGTCGGCATCGACTAAGCCAACTTTGGCGCCGGTGGCCGCCAATGCCACCGCCAGGTTGGCTGCGACAGTGCTTTTGCCCACCCCACCTTTGCCCGAAGCAATGGCAATAATGTTCTTGACGCCGGGCAGCAAGTCGCCGCGGTTGTTGCGCAGCGTGGTCACCCGCGAGGTCATCGTAATCACCACGTTGGCCTCGGGGCTAACCATGGTGTGGATGGCGCGCTCGCAAGCGTCGTGAATAAGCTGCTTGAGGGGACAGGCGGGCGTGGTGAGCACCACGGTGAAGGCGACGGTGAGGCCGGTAATCTCGATGTTCTCAATCATGTTGAGCGTGACGAGGTCCTGCCCCAGGTCGGGCTCTTCAACGTAGCTCAGGGCTTTGAGAACGGCTTCTGGGGTAATGGTCATGGGCAGAGAAACACGCCTGAAACTGGCGGGCTACAAAGATAACCCCAGAAGCGGTGGCAGGGTTAGCGCAGGTCCCGGAAATTACCGCCCTATGCATGCCGGAAATTGCTAATTATTCGCAATATTTACTGACCCTGCTCCGCACTATCTGACTTGACCCCATATTTTCTGCAGCTATATGCCAAACGTCGACCCCCATCGCCCAAGCTACATCGAATCTGATTCTGACGAAGCCGAATCGTTGGTCGTGCTGGAGTGGGCCATTCCCATTGCCGCAAAAGTGCCCGCTCTACGTCACCGGGTGCCCATGGCCGTTATCTCGATGCGGCCGGCCTCCGTCACGAGCACCGTGCCGGCTCGGGTTATTACGGCACTGCGGGCCAACAATACCGTGCTGCCCACTAGCTGGTGCACCACCGCCACGCTCACTGCCGGCCCTACCCCGCGGCTAGCGCGTTAGTCTGCTTAGAGTTGAAGCGCCAGCGCAAAGCCGCCGCCCTGTCCGGCCGAATAGGTAGGCACTACCAGTAGCTTTTGGCCCAATTTGTTCGGTAACAACTTCACGAGGGCTGGGTACACGTGCCACACGGTTTCGGCTGATAGAAAGCCGATGCCCGCCCCGGCCAGCACGTCGGTGGCCCAGTGCTTGTTGCCAAGCACGCGCATGGTGCCGGTGGCCACAGCCACGGTGTAGCCCACTACGCTCACTAACGGGTACTGGCGGCCATACTGCTCGTGCAGCAGCGTGGCCGTAAGGAAAGCCTGGGACGTGTGCGACGACGGAAAAGACGTGAGGTCGCGGGGGTCGTAGGGGCGGGGCTCGGCGCTCAGCCGCTTGAGGTTGCTCACGATGCCTGCGTCTAACTCGTGGGCCAGCAGGTAGATGAGGGTAAAGCTCACGGCTGGGCGTGCGCCGCGGTGCCCGGTAGCCATCAACCCATAAGCTATGGCCAGGGGTACGTGCCGCGAATAGTCATCCACACCGTGAGCATCAAGGGTACCAAAGGCTGCCTGGGTCTCGGCTTGCATGTCGAGCTTGGCCTGGTACATGGTCTGGTTGAAGTGAGGGCTATGGGCTAGCACGCCCACGCCCACCAATACCGAGGGCACGGCAATGCGGAGGGCCATGGCGCGACCCTGATGATGGGCCTGCAGCACCGGGCGCAACGAATCAACCGGCGGGGCAGGTGCCTGCGCCTGCACGAGCAATAGCTTTCCCCAGAATAAAAAGGCCAGTATAATTTTAAATTGCATAAAATGCCGTTAGTCCTCAATTAAGGTTCTTAAAGGTATGAATTTTCTGCGAACCAGAAAAATTCCACAAGCCAAAATTTTGCAACAAATCCATAGGAAGGTTTGCTGGCCCTTGGTTCAAAAAAAGCCCCGGCTACTGGCGTAGTCGGGGCTGAGTGGGGAGCAGTGGTTAGGTTTTCTGCTTCTTCTTTTTTGCCGCTGGAAACAAGATGTTGTTTAAGATGAGGCGGTAGCCGGGAGAGTTGGGGTGCAGGGCCAAATCAGTAGGTTCTTCGCCCACCAGGTGCTGGTAGTCTTCGGGGTCGTGGCCCCCATAAAAAGTCCAGGTGCCCTTGCCCAGCGTGCCGTGGATGTACCGGGCCTCGCCGGTCTGCTTGGTTTCGCCCATCACAATCACATCCGACTTAATCAGGCTTTTGCGGAAAGCCGTGGTCTGGCCCATAAAGCCATGAATGGTTTTGTCGTGGTTCTGGCAGAGCATGGTGGGCACCGGGTCGTACTTGGCCGAGTAGGTGAAAAGCGAAAAATAGTCGTTCTGCTCGCCCAGGCCACGCTCGCGGGGCTGCATGTCGATGTTGGAGTACTCGTACTCGTAAGGGTTGCGTTCGAGCTGAAAGTTCTGGAAAGCCAGGCAGCGGTTGTAGTTGAGCTTGGATTGCGCAGTAGGGTCCGACGGGTCGCCGTCGTACATGGTTTCCACCATGTCGATGCCTAGCCCGGCCAGCGCAATGTCGTAGCTGTCGGTGGCCGAGCACATGGCAAACAGGAAGCCACCGCCGGCGATGAATTCCTGCATCTTGGTGGCCACCGTGCCTTTCATCACGCTCACTTTCGTGAAGCTGTTGCGTTTGGCAGCAGCTTCGGCATCGCGCACCTGTTGCTGGTACCACGGGTAGTTGCGGTAGGTGGCGTAGAACTTGCCGTACTCGCCGGTAAAGTCTTCGTGGTGCAGGTGCAGCCAGTCGTACTTTGGTAGCTCGCCCTTCAGCACCTCGTCGTCGTAAATCTGGGTGTAGGGGATTTCCGCATACGCGAGCACCATCGTCACAGCGTCGTCCCAGGGCTGCTTGCCCTTGGGCGTGTACACCGCAATTTTGGGCACTTTCTCCAACTTCATCACGTCCATGTTGGCATTCGGCTCGGAGATTTCCTGGAGAATGCCCGTGTACTGGGCTTCGCTGATAACCTGGTAGCTCACGCCGCGCACGGCCAGCTCGTTCTCGGCCCCAGCCACGGTTTCGAAGGCGAAGGCTCCGCCGCGATAGTTCAGTAGCCAGTCGACAGGTACCTCGCGCTGGAGCAGCCAAAAGGCCACCCCATAAGCCTTCAGGCACTCCTTCTGGGTATTATCCATCGGGATGAGGACGTGGTTGGCGCGGGCGGCTGGCGCAGCCGCCAGGCCAGCGCCGGCCACAAGCAAAAACAGCACAATACGTTTCAGCAGCATCGTTTTTTAACACAAAGAGTTGCCCCGCTCCAACGAGGTTGCGGCGGCGGTGGTTCAAGTTACGGCTGGCCCGCCGAACTTTGGACTGCCCGGGCGCGCAACCATTGGTGTGTGGCGCAGCCTTTAGCTGGTACGCTGCCTGCACGTGCTGCCTTGTGCCGGGGCGTTTTCTCCGCTTACTTTCGTTCCGGCCAAGCCTGTTTGGCGCGGCCATTCGTGCTGCGCCGGTTGCGCGCCATTTCCCTGCTTGCCCATGAGTCCCTTTGAAAACGTCCGCGAAGCCTTCCGCTCCATTCGGGCAAATTTGCTGCGCACCATCCTCACGGCGATGATTCTGAGCATTGGCCTGTTTGCGCTGGTGGGCATCCTTACGGGCATTGATGCGATGAAAAATTCGCTTTCCGACACCTTTGCCAGCCTCGGAGCCAACTCGTTTGAGCTGCACGCCAAGGGGTATGCCAACCGCTACCAGCGCGGCGGGGTGCAGGCTAAGAGTTATCCACCCATCGACTTTCTGCAAGCCAAGCAATACAAGGCCGCCATTGGCGACCAGGCCCAGGTGGGGCTTTCAGCCTTTATTGCGGGCGCCGTCGAGATGAAAGCCAACGGCATCAAAACCAATCCCAACATGCAGGTAATAGCCGGCGACGAAAACTACCTGAAAATCCAGGGCTATAACCTGGCTGCGGGGCGCATTTTTTCGCAGTCTGAGCTAAACAGTGGTGCCAACGTATTGATTGTGGGCGATGAAATTCGCCAGAAACTCTTCCCGAAAGTACCACCTGTGGGCCACTACGTGAGCGCCCTGGGCCGCCGCTTTCTGATTGTGGGCCTGCTCGAAAAAAGTGGCAGCGGGGCCGGCGGCGGCGGGGCCGACCGCCTGGCCCTGCTGCCCTTGGAGGCCGGCAACCAGCTGCCCCGCCAGCGCGCCCTTACCTACGACGTGAAAACCGCCACCGATAAGCCCGGCACCCTGGACTTTGTGATGGGGGAGGCAACCGGCATCATGCGTGCCGTGCGTCACGACAAACTGGGCCAGGAAGACAGCTTCGTGGTGGAAAGCAGCGAGTCGCTGGCGGCCACGCTCGATTCGCTCTCGGGCAAAATGAAGGCCGGCGGTAGCATCATTGCTTTCGTTACGCTGCTCGGAGCCAGCATTGCCCTCATGAACATCATGCTCGTGTCGGTGACCGAGCGAACCCGCGAAATCGGCATTCGCAAGGCGCTGGGAGCCACGGCGCAGCAAATCCGGCTCCAGTTTCTGATTGAGGCCGTTGTTATCTGCGTACTGGGCGGCTCGTTGGGCATCCTGCTGGGCGTGCTGGGCGGCAACGGCGTGGCCAGCTTTGTGGGCTCGGGGGCCTTTCTGGTGCCCTGGGGCTGGATAGTGGTGGGCCTCATTATTTGTGTAGGAGTAGGCATGGCCTCCGGGTATTATCCCGCCAGCAAAGCCGCTGCCCTCGACCCCATCGATTCGCTGCGCTACGAGTAGGCCAGGAAAAACGCTTGAATTAACGTGTCGGTGGCTATACTGTCATTCATTTCCGCTATCTGCTTATGACGTTTACGGGTACACGACAGGGGTTGCTGTATGGGGTGTGCGTGGCTGCATTGGTCGCTGGAACCCAACTGCAGGGAGTTGCGCAGGTACCCGGGCCGGGCCGGGCAGAAACCTATGCCGTGCTGGGAGCAGGCAAGGGTGCGCAGTTTAGTTTGCCGCAGGTGCGCCTCGCGGATGAAGCCGCCAGCCAGCGCATCAACCGTACCATTGCCCGGGCAGTATTGGCCCTGGCGAAAACCCCGGTCGATACCACTGCTTCACTGTCCAAGCAATTGCGGCAGGTGGCCACCACCGATTGCTGCCTCACCGGGTCAAGGTTTCAGGTGTTGCTTAATCAAGGCTACTTACTTTCGGTTAAGTTGTCGATGGAATTCCGGGGCACGCCCAGCTACGAGCAGCAGCGCTACCTGGTATTCGACCTGAGCAGTGGCCAGCGGCTGCCACTAAGTGCCCTTGTTGCCGACCCGCCTGCCCAACTTGCTCACCGGCTCGAAACCGCGGTGAACCGCCGCATGGGCGAGTTTCTGGCCGACAGCGCTACCCGCAAACACCCGGGCCGCGCGGCACTGGCCCAAACCCTGCACTGGAATGCCACCAAGCGACAGGTAGATTTTGCTGGCGGTGCTCCGGCGGTATCGTTGCAGGAGTTTGCGCTCACCCCGCATGCACTGGTACTGCTGTACCCAACCAACCAGCAAGCCGCAACCCTGGCCGACGTACCAGAAGAAACCTACCGCTTTCCGTATGCTAGGCTGCAGGCACAGGGCCGCCTGGCCGAATTGGTGCAAAAAAATACGCCTGCTGCGCGGTAGCAGGGTAGTGGTGCGATAAAGTTATACATTTGCACAAGCACTCATTTGTGTAAATGCCATGGCCGCTTCCGTTCCTGTTGTTTCCGCTGGGTCCATCGACCAGCGTTTTGCTCAGCTCATCCAGCAATTTGGGCTCACTAAAAACAGCTTTGCAATCTCACTGGGCAAAACCGCGAGTGTTGTACAGCACCTGATTGATGGGCGTAACAAGCCAGGTTTCGATTTGATGTGCAAGGTGTTTGAGATTTACCCAAATGTGTCCCGCGATTGGCTGCTGCTCGGGCGGGGGCCTATGCTGGTTGGCAATAATGGCAGTGTAGCTGCTCCCGTTGTTCAATCAGAGCCCAGTGCTTCAGAGCCCAATTTCGAGCCTATTGACTTGTCGGATGTAGCCCACAGGGTTGCCCGGCGCCCTACCGTTACGAGGCTGCATCCCGAGGAAATTGCCGCTACCCTGGCCCTGGCCTCCGCTGCAGCTGGCACCCCAGCCGCCCACGTTTCTCTGCCCGTTGCACCAGCATCAGGTGTTGACGAATCAATTGTTTCGCAAAGTAGCCCACCAACTCAACTGCCCATTTTCGACATGTCGCAAAGCGCAAAAAAGGAAGTGGACATGCCATCAGTTTCAACGCAGCGACCCGTACGTCCTTTCCGGCCCGTTCCTACTCCGGGTGCCCATCAGGATGCGGCATTTGCTCCGGCTGAACCAAGTGCAGAGCTACCTCCGATAAATGCGCCGGTAGAAACTACTGCTGTCCCAGTTCAGCCAATTCAATCAGTAGCCACTGCTCCAATTGGAGCACCTGCAACAGCGCCCGCAACGCCCAACCCCGACGGCTACATTGCGGCGGCCATTCATGCCCAGCACCTCCAGCATCAGCTGGCCTTGGCTGAGCTTCGCAACCAGCACCTGCTCGAACAGCAGCAAATGCTGCGCGAAATGCTGGCTATGGCCCGGCAAGGCATGGTTTAGCCCGGGTCTCAGACGAAAATGCCTATTTCTTCGGCTTCCATCAGGCCTTGGGGAGTCACGGCAGTGAGGCGTAGGGTTTTGCGCTCGCCTATCAGCAGGGGGTCGTATTTCACCGCTACCCGAATGTAGTTAGGCGTAAAGCCTTCCATTCGGCCATCGGTTACGTCGTCTTCAAACAGCACTTCAGTTTCGAGGCCCAGGTGCTGCTCGTAGAAGAAGCGCTTTTTCTTTTCAGACAAGCTGCGCAATTGAGTCGTGCGCTCATGGCGCACACGGTCGGGCACGCGGCCGGGCAGGGTTGGCGCCAGCGTATCGGGCCGTTCCGAGTACGGAAACACGTGCAGGTAACTAATGGGCAACTCGTTGAGGAAGTTATAGGTGTCCAGAAAATCAGCGTCGGTTTCGCCGGGAAAGCCCACAATAACATCTACACCAATGCAGGCGTGCGGCATGAGCTCCTTGATGCGGGCCACCCGGCCAGCGTAAAGCGCCCGGCGGTAGCGCCGCCGCATCAAACCCAGAATTTTGTCTGAGCCGCTCTGCAGCGGGATGTGGAAATGCGGCATGAAGCGCGCCGAAGCTGCCACGGTTTCAAGCACCCCGTCAGTGAGCAGGTTGGGCTCGCAGCTGCTGATGCGGAAGCGGCGAATACCGGTCACCTCATCGAGGGCTTGCACCAGCTGGGTAAAGTCTTCCAGACGCTCGCGCTCGGGGCCTTGCAGGCCAAAATCGCCCAAATTCACTCCCGTGAGCACAATTTCCTGCACGCCGGTGGCAGCCAGTTCCTCGGCCCGGACTACCACGCTGGCCACACTGCCCGAGCGGCTACCGCCCCGCGCCAGCGGAATGGTGCAGAACGAGCAGGAGTAGTCGCAACCGTCCTGCACTTTCAGGAAGGTACGGGTACGGTCGCCAAACGAGTGCGCGGCCACAAACTCCGTCGCTTCGCTGATGGGCGAGGCGTGCACGGCCCCGGGTTGGCCGGGCGCGGGCTTTTTGAAGTCGGCCAGGATATCGACTAGCTGAAATTTTTCGGAAGCACCCAACACCGCGCTTACGCCCGGGATAGTGGCAATTTCCTGTGGTTTGAGCTGGGCATAGCAGCCTACGATGGCTACAAAGGCATCGGGATTATGCTTAAGGGCCTGCTGTACCACCTTGCGGCACTTGCGGTCGGCATGGTCTGTAACCGAGCAGGTATTGATAACATAGAGGTCGGCCCCGGCTTCGAAGGGAACTTTGGCAAACCCCTTTTCCTCAAACTGCCGGCCAATGGCCGAGGTTTCGGAAAAATTGAGTTTGCAGCCGAGCGTATATAAGGCGACGGATTGAGGAGTAGGCATATTGGGCGTAAAGGTACGGCAGCGGCCCCGCGTGCCCGAATCTAACCGCGCTTACTTCCGGGCAAAGTCTGCCAGGGTGAGTTGCTGCATGGCCTGTCCGAAGTGCAGCTGCCAGTCAGTTGCAGTGGGGGTACGGTCCCACACTTCACGGCTCACGTTGTCGAGCACCAGCGAACCCTGGGGCGAAACCACCCCAAACCCGTTATTAAAGCAGTAATAAGCGACCGGGTTTGGGCGCGGGGCCAGCAGGTCGCGGCTCCACACATAGCTGGTGGCCGGGAGTTTTAGCTGGTGCAATAGGGTTGCGGCGACGTCGGTTTGCGAGGCGATGGTATGCACCACTTGTCCGCGCGCTGCTGGCCGTAGCGCGCCGCCGGCCAGCAGCAGCGGAATGCGAAATTTGTCGGGACTCTGGTTGGAGGAATTGCCGGGCTGGATGTGCCCATGGTCGGCTACCAGCACCAAGAGCGTATGTGCGTACCAGGGCTCGCGCTGCGCGGCCCGCAGAAAGCGGCCCAGTTCCTGGTCGGTATAATACACCGAGTTGCGAAATAGGCTCACCTCATCTGTCCCGGGAAAGTGCTTCTTCATGGGCACGTCGAAGGGCTCGTGGCTGCTCAGGGTAAAAGCCGTAACGAAAAATGGCGTGGGCTGCTGGCGTAAGTCCCCGAGTATGCGGTCGAAAAGCACACCGTCGTGCGCGCCCCATTTTGAGTTCTGGTCGCCCTGCGCAAAGTCTCCGCGCTCGGTGAGGTGCTCGTAGCCGGCGGTTTGCAAGTAGCTTTTCATGTTGGCGAAAGCCAGCTCGCCGCCGTAGTAATAGTGCGAACGGTAGCCCGCAGCAGCCAACGAGCGGCACAAATGCGGCAAGTGCTCGGTTTTGCGCGGAAACTTAATGATGCTGGTGGTAGGCTGGTTGGGATAGCCCGATAGCAGCGACACCAGGCCCTTTTGGCTGCGGTCGCCGGCCGCATACATGTGGTCGAACAGCACGCCGGTGCGCGCCAGGCTATCGAGCACCGGCGTTACGCCCTGCTCGCCGCCCACGCTACCCACAAATTTGCTGGTAAAGCTTTCCAGAATGATGAACAGTACGTTGGGTCGCGCCTCGGCCAGAATGCTGGTTGTCGAATCAGCTGGAGCGGGTTTGCCCACTGCCAGCGGGTATAGGGTAGCTACCAGCCGACGGGCGGTGCTGTCGGGCATGAATGGCTGGGGCGGGTGTTCCTCGCTGCGCAGCACCATCGCACTCATCAGGTTCCAGGGCACGTTTAAGGCGGCATGGTTGGCGAATGCGGTGCGCGAAAAATACACGTCGCTCTGGTTGATGGGAATTTGCTGCGTGCCCCCTCGCAAAGGCACTACCAGCAGCGCCAGGTACAGCAGGCACGCCAGTGCTGCGCGCCCACGCCCAAACCAAGCGGGTAGCGGTGCCAGCCGCCCCACCACTCCTTTATACAAGAGCCAGCCGCCACCGGCTAGTACCAGAAACGCCGCCAGTAGCAGCCCTAGCGGCGCACCGCCGGCCGAAGCCGCCATTTCCTGAGGCGAGTTTAGGTACTGAAGCGGCGTGTCGTCGAGCCGGAAGCCCCAGGCGCGGTATAATTCAAGGTCGGCAATTATTAGTGCCGATAGCACAAGGCCTACCAATACCGAATAGCCCAACAATAGACTGCGCATAGGCAGCCGGGGCCACAAGCTGCCCAGCGTCAGCAGCAAAAATGGTATCAGGCACACATAAGCTACCGCCGAGGCATCGAGCCGCAAGCCATACCAAAAGGTAGCCAATAGCGTGGCAGCGGGAAGTTTAGCAGCCGGCACATGCTGATAACCTAGAAAAAGGGCTCTGCCCAATCCAAAAAAGAGGAGCCAGAAAAAAAAGTAGCGCGGCTGAAACGCAAAGCGGTTTTTCACGGCTCAAAGGTAATTAGCTGAATGGGAGCCTTGGTCATTAAGGATAGGGCAACCGTTTGCAGGATTTGCCTTGAATTCTCTAGAAGACGTCGTTTTCCAAAGGGGGTATGGTGATAAATGGTGGTAATTTCTGAAAACAGCTTGAAAAATTTAGGTAGATATTCGGGAAAATGCTTTTCTGCTCTATCTTTGCCATATCAATCTGCTTCTGGCATTTCAACCCGGTTCCTTTTTACATGGCCATCCTGCGTTTTAAAGCTCTCGAATTAGTCAATCAGCGTTACCCCATTACGGTGGAGGCTGGCAAGCGCCGCTCCGAAACCTTTGGGCAGAACGTGTTCAACCTGGAGGCCATGCGCGCCACCATGCCCGGCGACTACTTCAAAAAGTTACAAGCTGCTACCAAACAAGGCGCGACTGTAGAGCGCAACGTAGCCGACGCCGTGGCTTCGGCCATGAAGACCTGGGCAATGGCTAAAGGTGCGACGCACTACACCCACTGGTTCCAGCCCCTCACCGGCGCCACTGCCGAGAAGCACGACTCATTCTTCGACCTGAACTCCGATGGTCGGCCGATTGAGAATTTCAAGGGCTCGGCCCTCGTGCAGCAGGAGCCCGATGCTTCGTCGTTTCCGAACGGCGGCATTCGCAACACCTTTGAGGCCCGTGGCTATACCGCCTGGGACCCCACATCGCCCGCTTTCATCATCGAAACGGTAGGGGCCAAGACGCTGTGCATTCCCACGATTTTCGTGGCCTACACCGGCGAAGCCCTCGACTACAAAGCCCCGTTGCTGAAGTCGCTGGCCGTGCTCGAGAAAGCCGCCATTGACGTTTGCCATTACTTCGACAAAGACGTTTCGCGCGTTAACACCACGCTGGGCATCGAGCAGGAATACTTCCTGGTTGATAAAGCCCTGCACGATGCGCGCCCCGACCTTGTACTCACCGGCCGTACCCTGTTTGGCCACAGCCCGGCCAAAGGCCAGCAGCTCGACGACCATTACTTCGGCTCCATTCCGGCCCGCGTGCACGGCTTCATGCTGGAGTTTGAGGAAGAGGCCAACCTGCTCGGCATTCCGCTGCGCACCCGCCACAACGAGGTAGCCCCGAACCAGTTCGAGTGCGCCCCCACGTTTGAGGACGCCAACCTGGCCGTTGACCACAACCAGCTGCTGATGGACGTGATGGCCCGCGTAGCTGACCGTCATAACTTCAAAGTCCTGCTGCATGAGAAGCCCTTTGCTGGCGTGAATGGCAGCGGTAAGCACAACAACTGGGCAATGAGCACCGATACCGGGGTGAACCTGCTCGCGCCCGGCCGCCGCCCCAAAGAGAACCTCCAGTTCCTGGCGTTCCTCATCACCACCATCAAGGCCGTGCACACGCACGCCGACCTGCTGCGCGCCAGCATTGCCTCGGCCAGCAACGACCACCGCTTGGGGGCCAACGAGGCTCCGCCGGCCATCATGTCGGTGTTCCTGGGTTCGATGCTGGACTCCGTGCTCGATGAGCTGGAGCGCACCGCCAAGCTGCCGCTCGACAAAGGCGACAATATTTACCTGAAGCTGGGCATCGACAAGATTCCGCCCATTCTGCTCGACAACACCGACCGCAACCGGACTTCGCCCTTCGCCTTCACTGGCAACAAGTTCGAGCTGCGTGCGGTGGGTTCGTCGGCCAACTGCTCTTCGGCCATGACGGTGCTCAACACCATCGTTGCCGACCAGCTTATCGACTTTAAGGCTGCCGTTGATGTGCTCATCGAGCAGGGCAAGAAAAAGGAAGTGGCCATTGTGGAAGTGCTGCGCGAGTACGTTATCAGCTCGAAGAACATTCGCTTCGAAGGCAACGGCTACTCCGACGAGTGGAAGGAAGAAGCGGCCAGCCGCGGCCTCAACAACATAGCTACCACGCCCCAGGCGCTGGATGCGCTGGTACGTACCGACGCCGCCGAGCTGTTTGCGCGCCACGGCATCTTCTCGCACGTGGAGCTACACGCCCGCCACGAGATTCTGCTGGAAGAATATCAGAAGAAAATTCAGATTGAAAGCCGCGTGATGGGCGACCTGGCCGTGAACCACGTCATCCCAACCGCGCTGGCCTATCAGACCAAACTCATCAACAACGTGCGCGGCCTCCGCGACCTGGGCCTCGACGACGAGCACAGCCAGACCACGCTGGACATGATTAAGGACATTTCGCGTCACGTCTCGACCATCAAAAACACGGTGGACGAAATGACTGAGGCGCGCAAAAAAGCAAATAAAATCAGCGATGCCCGCGAGTTAGCCCTTGCGTATTGCGAAGAGGTAAAACCAAAATTCGAGCCCATCCGGCGCGCAGTTGACAAGCTGGAGCGCATGGTGGCCGACGAGGACTGGCCCTTGGTGAAGTACCGCGAGCTGTTGTTCAGCCGCTAGTACTCCCTCGGGACGGAATCGGGTCCGGTGTTGGGTGGGAATTCTCGCCGCGCCCCGATTGGGAAAGAGGTGCCTCAGTGGGGCGCCTTTTTTTGGTTTTGCTCCGCAATCGATTGCGGGAAATTCAGCCCTTTATTTACCTGTTACAAGGCCTATTGCGGTGTCTCAGAAGGCTTTTTTATACGCTTTTTGGATGCAGATGTGGTTTCTGCCAATAGTAATGGCAGGCGAGGAGTTGCAAGCTCATCCGCTAGTACTTCGACGCTGCTGCCGGGGTCGGGCACCAGCATTTTCCAGGCAGCACTGCGCAGCTCGTCGAGCTTCCCCAAGGCTTCGCTTACCGTCGGGTTGGCCTTTAACTTATCAAACAGGCCACTTTTGTTGCCGGCAACTATTAGCTTTTCTAATACGAAGGGCAGCACCCAGCCCACGACGTTGGACGCCAATGCCCCGCGCAGGCCCAGGCGTAGCAAGAGGCGCACGGTCATTTGCTCGATGAGGAGTACGCGGGCGGCAGGCAGGGCTTTGTCGGCCAGGAAATCGGCCACCAGCTTTAGGTTTCCTTTTTCGACTTCGGCGCGCAGCACGTCCTGCACCGCATCGAGCGCGCGGGCCGCCAGCTGTCGGAACAATCGGCCGGTTTGCCAGGCCGCCAGACCCGTTAGGCGGGCGACGCCGGCGATGCCAGCCAGCGAGGGCAGGAAAGGTGGTTTTTTCATAAAAGGACGTGCTTTAGAGCCATGAAAGGCCATTCCTGAGGAACGTATTGACGGCGGAAGGAGTTAAAAAAGATGCAGAAAAGCCGGGTGGTTTATAACCTCACTGGCGCTTGCAACAACAAAGGCGGGCTTTTATGCGCTGTTGCGCACTTGCACGAGCTGCCCCGCTTTGCTTTTACCTACTCATGTCAGATTTGCTGCTGGATATAAACTTACAATACTCGCCCGACGATTACTTCGATGGCGAATGGCAGGTTGCCAACCGCGTGCTCAACCAAAACGACCCTTTCAGTCCGTTAGCGCAGGCCGACGAGTTTGTGCTGGCCCCTGGTAAGCTGGAAACCCGGGCCACCGCAACAAGCCCAGGCCAGACCGGCTACTGGCAGGTAATGCGCGACGAGATGTTGAACCGCCCCTACCTGAATTTTGAGTTGCCCAACGAGGCCACGCGCGCCCTTGTTACGCGCCTGCGCCGCTCGGCCGATGGCCTGCACAGTCAGCTCAACCTGTACTTTGCTTCCGGAATGGAGCTTCAGCTGAACCGCGCCAACTAATTTCTCTCCTCCTTATAAAATATTTGTGAGCGATTCCCTCCCCGCACAAGAAGTGAAGTTGCCGGCCAATGTTGGCGAAGGTTTGGTTGGTCCCGAACAGTTTACTTTTCTGGCCGATGTCATTCCGCAGTTGGTATGGATAACCGACTCAAACGGCTTCCACACCTATTTTAATCAGCGCTGGACGGATTTCACCGGGTATGTGCTGGCCGACAGTGTGGGCTCCGATATGTGGAACAACCTGTTGCATCCCGATGACCAGGCCCGTGCCCGCCAGGTGTGGGGCCATTCGTTGGCTACCGGCGACGATTATAGCATTGAATACCGTTTCAAAGCTAAGGATGGCTCGTACCGGTGGTTTTTGGGCCAGGCCCTGCCGCGACGCGACGAGAACGGCCAGATTATCGCCTGGTTTGGCACCTGTACGGATATACAGGAACAGCGCCAGTTGCGCGAGCAGCTCGAACTCGCGTACTCGGACCTGGAAGCGAAGGTGATGTTTCGAACGTTGGATTTGGAGCGCGAGCTCAAGCAGCTGCGCGAAGCAGCCACTAAATAGGCTGCTGCACAAAGTGGAAATCGAAACGGCCCTTTGGGGCCGTTTCGCATGTAGGGCTTGGTTGTTGGCTTAAGTTCTCAAGCAAAAGTAACCGTCATGCAGAGCGCAGCGAAGCATCTCGCTCGCGTTGTCAAACGATTGATTTACCGCTGCACGCGAGATGCTTCGCTGCGCTCTGTATGACGTTCTTTTACTCGTTTACTTTCGAACGAGTACTTAATTGCGTTGCATAAATCTGTTTCTTTTTTTACTTTCCAATGAATGCTATCGTAATCCAGCAACCTGGTGGACAGGAAGTGCTGCAGCTTCGGCAGGTTGCTAAGCCGCAGCCGGCGGCGCATGAGGTCCTGGTTCGGGTGCATGCCGCTGGTATAAACCGGCCGGATGTGCTGATGCGGCAGGGGAAGTATGCGGGGAGCGGTGATGTAAGTGGCCTGGTGCCCGGGCTGGAAATAGCCGGCGCCGTCGAAGCCTGCGGTGCCGGGGTGACGCGGTGGCAACCCGGCGATAGGGTGTGCGCGCTACTGCCCGCCGGTGGTTACGCCGAATACGCTACGGTTGATGCCCGCCATTGCCTGCCAGTGCCCGCTGGCTTGAGTATGACCGAAGCCGCAGCGCTGCCCGAAACGGTGTTTACGGTGTGGTACAATGTGTTTCAGCGCGGCGGCTTGCTTCCCGGCGAAACGCTGCTGGTGCACGGGGGCAGCAGCGGCATTGGTACCACCGCTATTCAACTAGCGAAGGCCTTGGGCAGCCAGGTGGCCGTTACAGCCGGCGACGATGCCAAATGCGAAGCCTGCCGAAAGCTGGGGGCCGACTGGGCCATTAATTATAAAACCCAGGATTTTGAGGACGTGCTGAAAGCTGAAGGTGTGGACGTTATTCTGGACATGGTAGGCGGCGAGTACATTACCAAAAACCTGTGGCTGCTGAAAGACGACGGCCGGTTGGTTTTTGTAAACGCCATGCAGGGCTGCAAGGGCGAGTTCAATGCGCTGGAGGTGATGCGGCGGCGACTAAGTATCACGGGTAGCACGCTGCGGCCCCGTTCGGCCGATTTTAAGGCGGCGCTGGCAGCGGCTGTAGAAGAAAACGTGTGGCCACTTATTGCCGCGGGCAAATTCAAGCCGGTCATCTACAAAACATTTCCGCTGGCAGAAGCAGCGGCGGCGCACGGGCTTATGGAAAGCAGCGCGCACATCGGTAAAATTGTGCTGGAAGTAAGCAACGGGGCGTAAAGTAGAACGTCCTGCCAAGCTGTTTGAAGTAGCTTGACAGGACCTTCAAATAGTGTCTTCTGATTCGATTACGCCCGCTTCCACTTGATGGTGCAGCCGATGGCCTTAGTCGAATTGGTGGTAGCAGGCTTGCCGGCCAGAATTTCGGTCATGGCATTCTCGACGTATTTGATTTTAGCCAGCTTGGCATCCTCCGAATTGTCGTCGATGGCTCCGATGTACGAAACCACGAAATCCGAGCCCTGCTTGGTGAGCACGTAGAGATGGGGCGTGCGGGTCGCGCCGTAGGTTTTGGCTACCTGCTGCGATTCATCCTGCAAATAGGGGAAGGCATACTTCTTTTTCTGCATGTCGGCAAATGAGTCGCCGGGAGCCACGGCCGGGTCGTTCGGGTTGATGGCCACCACCGGGTAGCCCAGCGGCGCGTATTTGGTATTCAGGTCGATGATGCGGCTTTCGTAGGCTTTGGCGTAAGGGCAGGTGTTGCAGGTAAATACCACGATGTAGCCCTTGGCTGCCTTGTTATCGGCCAACGACATCATTTTGCCGTCGATGTTTTTCAGCTTAAAATCAGTGGCTTTGTCACCAACTTTGTACCCGTCGGCCAGCGGGCGCAACACGAAGCTGCTTAGCAACAGAAGGCAGAAAGCGAGGAGTGGCAGGGCTTTTTTCATGGCTGGAGATGGTTATGGTTGAATACTGAAAGGTAACAGCTACTGAAATTTCTTCAGTGCCGCCGTGAGTTCGGCAGCCGAAAGCTCCCGTTCGAAGCTGGCGCGCTGCTTGGTTTTGTTGTTGTAAATGAGCGTGAAGGGAAGTGCGCCCGACCATTTCGCGTCCACTTTATCAATCCACTCGTTGGGGTCGGGCTCGTTCAGCAGCACCACTTCCGATTTCAGCCTGCGCTGCTTCACGAATGGTTTCACCTTTTTGTCAACCTGCGAAGCGTAGTCGAGGCTCACGAGCAACACCTTTACCTTTTTGCCAGCATTGGCCACGCGCAACTGTTCAAAATTGGGCAATTCTTTTACGCAGGGGCCGCACCACGTTGCCCAGAAGTTCACCACGTACGTCGTATCGGTGGGCCGCACCAACCGCTTCTGCAGCTCCGGAAACCGGATGACAGTAACCTGTTGAGCAAATACTGGCGCTGAACAGCATAAGCTGCCAATTAGAACGAGAAATTTTAATAGTCGCATTGACTGAGCAGGTGCAGCGTGAAGTTCCTCACAGACAAGCAAGGCCAGCCGTAGGTTGCGCCCCGTCCTGATTTACTCCCCCTGCAGTGGCGGCGCGGGCAGCCGAAATACGTCGCGCAGGGCGCGGCGGGCCGCATAGTAGCCACACATGCCATGCACGCCCCCGCCGGGCGGCGTAGCCGAGGAGCATAAGTACAGCCCGCTCTGGGAGGTGCGGTAGGGGGAGGCCCGCAGAGCAGGGCGTGTGAATAACTGGCCAATATCGAGCAGCCCGCCGTTGATGTCGCCGCCCACGTAGTTGGGGTTGTAGTCCTCCATTTGGGCCGTGTCGAAGGTGTGGCGGGCCAGAATACGCTCGCGAAAACCGGGCGCGAAGCGTTCAACCTGGCCCTCGATGGCGGTGGCCATGTCGACGCGCGAGCCGTTGGGAACGTGGCAGTAGGCCCAGGCGGTATGCCGGCCGGCCGGGGCGCGGGTCGCGTCGAAAAGCGTTTGCTGAGCCAGCAGCACGAAAGGCTTAGCGGCGTGCTGCCCTCGTGCCGTGACGCGTTCACTGGCGGCAATTTCTTTCAGCGTGTTGCCCAAGTGCACGGTGCCAGCCTGTGCACATTCCGGGGCAGTAAAAGGTGTGGGCTCAGCCAGCGCCCAGTCTACTTTGAATACGCCCATGCCGTAGCGGTAGCGTCGCAGCTGCCACTGGTAGATGCTAGACAGGCTGTGTCCGGCCATCTGCAGTAGCTGGGCCGGAGTCACGTCGAGGAGCACCGCTTTGGCCGAAGGCAATTGCGCCAGTGAACGCACGTAGGTTCCGGTTTCTATCCGGCCACCCAGCGCCACGAAATGCGCCGCCAGGGCATCGGCAATGGCCTGCGAGCCGCCTCGGGGCATGGGCCAGCCGCCGCGGTGGGCCGCAATCAGCAGCACTAGGGCAATGGCCGAGGTAGTCAGGTTGCTCAGCGGCTGAATGGCGTGGGCGGCCATGCCAGCCAGCAGCCCTTTGGCTTTTTCGCCGGCAAAGCGGCGCGCCAGCGTGGTAGCCGGCAGCAGCGCCGACAGTCCGAATCGGGCCATGTCAATGGGATGTTTGGGGAAGTGCAGCGGGGCCAGCACGTCGTTGGCGATGCCGGGCCACCGGGCTACGAGCGGGCCGAGTAGCTCTTGGTAGGCGTTGGCATCTGCACCAAGGCTACGGGCGGTATCGGCCAGCGAGGCCGCCACGGCAGCAGTGCCGTCGTCGAATGGGTGCGCGGCGGCTACCGGGGGCGTGATGTACTCCAGGCCGTATTGAGCCAGCGGCAACGTTTGGAAAAAAGGCGAAGCGGCCGCCAACGGATGAATGGCCGAGCAGATGTCGTGGCGAAAGCCGGGCAGGGTCAGCTCAGCCGTGCGAAGGCCGCCGCCGATTTCCTTTTTCCCTTCCAGCAATAGCACCGACAACCCCGTCTGTTGCAACACAATGGCCGCCGCCAGCCCATTCGGGCCCGAACCAACGACGACGGCATCATAAGAAGGGTTACTCATGCGACGTGGGCGGAGTTTAAAGGAGTATTGCCAATCGTCTGGTAAAAATAGACCGTCCTGCTGGTCTGGCGTTCTCGCAGCCTTCTACTGTTGGGGTGAGTGCACGAAATACCAGGCCACCGGCTAAGCTTGTTGAGAATGGACTGGTGCTCAAAGGAGATGATGGCCAGCGCCGGGGTATTGTGCTACTGTGCTACCCCGCCGCCCGCTAACGCTTTACCTTTGTGCAATCGCGCAACTTTCGCCCGCCGCACCTGGTTTTTTGCTCATGAACAAAACGTATTGCCCCAGCCTCACCGAATACAAGCGCCGCGTATCCCGCGTGGTCAACATTGGCGGCCTGCCCATGGGAGGCAACTTTCCCATCCGCGTGCAGAGCATGACGACCGTCGACACGATGGATACGATGGGCTCGGTGGAGCAGACCCTGCGCATGGTGGAGGCTGGCTGTGAATACGTGCGCATCACCGCGCCCAGCATAAAGGAGGCCCAAAACCTGCTGGAAATCAAGAAAGAGCTGCGCAAGCGCGGCTGCAACGTGCCGCTCATCGCCGACATTCACTTCACGCCCAATGCCGCCGAGCTGGCTGCCCGCATCGTGGAGAAAGTGCGCGTAAACCCCGGCAACTACGCCGATAAAAAGAAATTCGAGGAAATAGAGTACACCGACGCCACCTACGCGGCCGAGGTGGACCGCATTCGCGAGCGATTCCGACCGTTGGTCCAGATTTGCAAGCAGTACGGCACCGCCATGCGCATCGGTACCAACCACGGCTCGCTGAGCGACCGTATCCTGAGCCGCTATGGCGATACCCCGCTGGGCATGGTGGAATCGGCGCTGGAGTTTCTGCGGCTTTGTGAGGAAGAAAACTATTACGACGTGGTGCTGAGCATGAAGGCCAGCAACACGCAGGTGATGGTGCAGGCCTACCGTTTGCTAGTGCAAAAGCTCGACGAGGAAGGCCTGCAACCGTACCCGCTGCACCTGGGCGTGACCGAAGCCGGCGAGGCCGAAGACGGCCGCATCAAGAGCGCCGTGGGCATCGGCACGCTGCTCGAAGACGGCCTGGGCGACACCGTGCGCGTGAGCCTAACCGAAGCGCCCGAGGCCGAAGCCCCGGTGGCCCGCATGCTGATTGACCGCTACACATGGCGCGCTGGCATGGCCCGGCCCATCAAGCCGCTGGTGGGGGAAGTACCGATTAACCCGTTCCAGTATTTCCGCCGGCCTACCCATGAGGTGGGCAACTTTGGCGGGCAGAACGTGCCGCGGGTTATCACGGATGTGTCGCGCCTGCCCCGCCTGGAGTATGCCGACTTGCGCGCCGCCGGGCACCTGTATTCGGCCTTTCTGGACAAATTTCAGATGTCGGACCTCGGCGCCGATTACATCTACAGCGGCGAGCGTCCCGTGCCGTTCATGCTGCCCAACGGCCTGAAGGAACTCGTGAACTACCCGGCCTGGAACGACGCCGGCCGCCGGCTCGACCACTTCCCGCTCATCACGGCCGACCGCTACATGGCCGATACTCATCTGGGCCCGGGACCGCGCCCCGACCTGCACCCCCAACTGAATTTTTTGGCAGTGTCGCTGGACGCACTGGACGCGCCCCTGCTCGCGCAGCTGCGGCAGGACCGGAACATTGTGCTGTTGCTGTTCACGACGAACACACACGCCATGCCCGAGTTGCGGCGGGCCTTCTTTGAGTTGATGCTACACCGCGTCGACTGCCCCGTGGTAATCGCGCGGGACTACCCGCTGCAAGCCGCCGAGCAAACGCAGCTGGACGCCGCCACCGATGTGGGCGGCCTGCTCATCGACGGCCTGGGCGACGGCATCGTGCTGGGCACCCGCGACCTTCCGGACGGGGAGTCGCAGGAAAGCTGGCTTGCTACCATCAACGGGCTAAACCAGCTCTCGTTCGGTATTCTGCAGGCGGCCCGCACCCGCATGAGCAAGACCGAGTACATCAGCTGCCCCAGCTGCGGCCGCACCCTGTTCGACCTGCAGGAAACCACGGCCATGATTCGCCAGCGCACCGACCACCTCAAGGGCATCAAAATCGGCATCATGGGATGCATCGTGAACGGCCCCGGCGAAATGGCCGACGCCGACTACGGTTACGTGGGCGTGGGCAAGGGCAAAATTGCCCTCTACCGTGGCCAGGAAGTCATCAAGAAAGCGGTGCCCGAAGAAGCTGCCGTGGATGAGCTCATCGAGCTCATGCGCGAGGATGGCCGCTGGATTGAAAAGGAAATACTAGGGGAGCCAGTGGGGGCGTAGTCAAGCGAGGCCTTATGCTTGATTTTAGTTTGATTACCGACAATCAGCCAAATAATTCAACTGCCAAGCTGAAATACATTGGCGGAATTGAATGGGAGGAATTTGAAGAAGCGCAGGTGGCGAAGGTCATTGAAGGCCATCTGGACTATTATGGAGACTTTCGTTGGTCCAATGAATTGGTGAAACGAAAAATTTCACAGCTAGAAGAGCTGAATCGCGCTTCATTATCGAATCTAACGGACATCTTAAAGCATGCAAACGCTGCAGGGTGCGGGATAATGGCTTATGGCGATTAAAAAATCACTTACATTTCTCCTTGCGGCGCGTGTCGATAATGTGCGCTATTTTCCAGCCGTCGGCCAGCTTCACCAATTGGAAAGAGTCGTAGCCGCAGTGGCTGAATTTGCTGCCTAAATAGAACTCGTAGGGAGCCCAGACGCAGGCGAGGTTGGCATCAATCAATACCTTTTCAAACTGCACTCGCTCGTCCCATATTTCGGCGTGCGGGGTGCCCACGGCTTTCAGAAAACCGTTGATATTTTCGATTTCAAGTTTGGTCGGCTGGCCGGGCTTGCCACCAAAACCGTGGAATACCGCGCCGGGCGCCAGCGTGCGGCGCACCATCGTGCTGTCGCCCCGCCGCATGCCGTCGAAGAAAGTGGTAACGGTTTGCTGAATGGCCTGCGTTTCTGGGGAAGCCTTCTGGGCTTGCGCGGGAAGGCTGGAGGCAAGGGTGAGGCCGCCGAGCAGGGCAGTAAAGCGTGGGTCCATGGGAATAGAGCAGGTGTGACTAAAGGCAGCAAGTGCCCCGATGGGTTGCGTGGGCCGATGCAGAGGCGAATGTAGCTTTGTGGCCTTATGCGAGCTCCTATTCTCAGCGGCGCAATGGCGGCGCAATTTGCCAGCGAAGGCTTTGCCGTGCTGCCCACCCTCTATACCCCAGTGGAGGTAGCCGCGCTGCTGCGCACCGTGGAAACGGCGCCCGCGAGCGGCCCCAATTTTCGGCGCAGCCAGGAAGTATTTGCCATTCGGAATTTACTGGGCGAAGTGCCGGCTTTGTGGCCGCTGCTGGCCACCAAGAATCTGCAGGAGCTGCTGGGCCAGCTGTTTCCCGGCGGCTGCCACTTAGCCAAGGCCATTTACTTCGACAAGCCGGCCGGTTCGAACTGGCTCGTGGCCTGGCACCAGGACCTGATGATAAACGTGGACCAACGCGCCGATTTGCCCGGTTTCGGCCCCTGGACCAGCAAGGCCGAGGGCGTCGCGGTGCAGCCTCCGGTAGGGGTGCTCGAAAACGTGTGCACCATTCGCATTCACCTCGACGATTGCGACGCCACCAACGGCGCCTTGAAGGTGGTGCCCGGCTCGCACCGGCGCGGGGTAATACCGGCCACCGACATTGCTGGCCTGACCCCAGCGGCCACGAGTTGCGCCGTGCCGGCCGGTGGCGCCATGCTAATGAAGCCCTTGCTGCTGCATGCTTCGAACCGCAGCCAAGGTGCCCGGCCGCGCCGGGTGGTACACTTGGAGTTTGCCTCGGCTGAGCTGCCAACGGAACTGAAGTGGCGGGAGCGGCACGCGCAACTAGCTGGAATATTGGCCTAATAATCGATGAAATTCAGCCGAAAAACAAATCATTCCACCCCCCCAGGTGTTACCTTTCTGAACTAAAATTTGCCCCGCCATGAACGGTAAAAACCTTTTTAACTTCGGTCCGGTCCTCGGTTATTATTTCCGGAAAAACGACCCGAGCCGCAAGAACAACTTCAACATGAAAACCATGCACTTCATCAATAAGCTCAGCTTGGCGATGTTTATGGTGTGTTTGGTGGTAATGCTATTCCGCTACGTGCTCTAGGCTGACGGAAATGAACATTGAGGATTTCCGGGATTATTGCCTGCTGAAAGCCGGCGTGACCGAAGAGACGCCTTTTGGCCCGGAAACGCTGGTTTTCAAAGTCGGCGGCAAAGTTTTCGCCCTCACCGATATCGACACCTTCGGCAGCATTAACCTGAAGTGCGACCCCGAGCGCGCCGCCGAGTTGCGTGAGGCCCACGACTACGTGCTGCCCGGCTACCACATGAATAAGAAGCACTGGAACACGGTGCTCATTGGTACCGGCGCTCCGGAAAGCCAGCTGCGCGAGTTGATTGACCATTCGTATAACTTGGTCCGAGCCTCGCTGCCAAAAGCCGTGAAAGCGGCGCTCGAAATGTAGAGACGAAAGACTTTTCATCGTTCTGCTGACACAATAAAAAAGCCCCACTGGCCATGCCAGCGGGGCTTTTTTCGTGCACCTAAGCTTATTGACCAACGAGGAACACAGCGTTGCCAAACATCAGTTTGCCACTTTGCCAGAACGCGCGAAATAGCGGGTTGTCGCCGAGATACACCACCGTGCCGCGGCCCAAATCCTGCGCGCCGACTACAAACGTGTCGGTGAGTTCCTTACGGGCCTTGGTGCCGGTGAAACCAGCCGAGTAGCTATTCTTTTTGATGACGCCCACGTTCCAGCCTCCTTTGCCGAGGAAGCTGTAGTTAAGCGGGTTGCGCACCAGTGCGAAGTAGGTGTCGCCGTAGCCGAAGGCCAGCGGGTGGGTGTTGTCGAGCTGCACGCGGTAGATGCTGCCTTGCACGGCGTCTTCGGCTTCCTCACGCTCGGCGTCGCCGTAGCGGCGAAGCAGGCGGTAGGGGTTGGCCTTCAGTTCTTTCTTAATGGCGGTAGAATCGGCGGTTTTGGACTTTAGCAAAAAGTCCTTTTTGCTGGACAGGAATTTAGCCGCGCCTTCCATGGCGATGAGGCGGCCGCCGTCGCGCACCCATGCTTTCAGGTTCTCCAAGTTGCGGTCGTTATACACGTCGCTGTAGCCGCCGTTGGGCAGAATCAGCACGTCGTACTTGTTCAGCGACACGCGGCTGAGGTAGTCGGTACCGAGCACCGTGAGAGGGTAGCCAAGCTGCTGCTCGAAGAAGTGCCACACCTCGCCAAACGCGGTAGCATCCACGCCCGGGCCGGCGACCACAGCTACCGTGGGCTGCTTCACGAAGTGCACCGAGCTGGAACCCAAGTCACGTCCCGAGGTTGAGAAGCCTGATTTTACGGCCATCACCGTGGTGCCAGCCGAGTCGGCCTGGGCGCGGACTAGTTGGTCGAAACGGTTGCCAAGGCCTTCGTTGCCGGTGCGGGTGATGATGAGCGTGCCGGGCGCATACTGCTGGCCTTCCGACTCAAACGCTTTTTCGGCGTAGCGCACCTTCACTTTCTGTTGCAGCAGGCGGCTGAGAAAGCGCACATCCTGCAGGCTGTTCCAGCGGGCCAGGTAGGCGTAAGGGCGGTCGGCAGTGGCGGCGCTACCCTTCACGGTGGCAGTGGTAGGCGTACTGCCCGAGGCGTCGAGGCGGCCGGCCACGGCGTACGATTTCAGCCCAAACGCATAAGGCAGCGCCCAGGACGTAATGTCGTACGTGAGGGAGTCTTCGAGCTGGGACTTGGGCTCGAACAGCACTTTCACCAGCGTCGATTTGGGCTGGTACATGCTGATAACTACGTCGCGGGGCTCGATGGTAACGTCGCCGGTTTTGCCGGTGGTGTAGTTAAAACCGCGCGTTTTGGTGCGCTTGGGGGCGTAGCCGTAGCGAATCTGGTTGCGGTCGAGGTATTGCGTAAAAGCGCGCAGCTGACCTGGGTCATTTCCTGCTGCCATCACGTAGCTCTTGAATTCGCCCTGGGGCTTGCTGGCCGCGTTGGCGAAGTAGGTCTGAAACTCGCGCAACAGGTCGTCGTGCCGCTCGGCGGTGGCCTGAATGGTGGCGCGGCTGGCGGCGTGGTGGTGCGCTATGCGCTGGGCCAGCGTAAGGGTGTCGCCGTCGAGGCGGGCGTAGGCTACGCCAGCAGGGCCACCGCCGCCCTGCTCATACGTCATCCCAATGGCGCCGTTGAAGCTGGGCCAAGTGTCGCCGTAAGTAGGAGCGTACAGGTCGTAGACTTCGCGGGTGAAATACAGCCAGTTGTTCTTGTCGAAGGCCACCTTGTTGTAGTCGCCCAGCACGCCCTGAAACTTGCGCTGCCACGCAGTGAGGTCGGCGTGGTAGGGCTTGGCGGCGGGCGAAAAGTAGTAGGTGTTGTTCGGGCCCATCTCGTGGAAGTCGGCATGCACCTCCGGGAGCCACTGGTTATAGAGGGCAATGCGCTGCTTGGTTTCCTGCTGGGTTTGCCAGGCCCAGTCACGGTTCAGGTCGAAGTAGTAGTGGTTGTAGCGGCCGCCGGGCCAGGGCTCGTGGTGCTCCCAGGAATCGGGGCTGGCGTTCACCGACTGGTTGCGCACGCGGTTGTACCAGTTCACGTACCGGTCGTGGCCGTCGGGGTTGATGCAGGGGTCGACGATGACAACGGTGTTCTTCAGCCAGTCCTGCATCTGCTGGTCCTGCGGGTTGGCCAGGTCGTAGAGTACCTGCATCACGGCTTCGGAGCTCACAGCCTCGTTGCCGTGCACATTGTAGCTCAGCCAGCACACGCCGGGCATCTGGCGCTGGCCGCTGCCGCTTTCCAGGCCCGCCAGTTTCAGGTTGTTGTGGCGGACGTCTTCGAGCCGGCCGAAGGTTTCGGCGTTGGCAATCTGCACCACTTCCAGCGGACGCTTCTCGTAGGTGCTGCCGTAGCGCACCAGCTTCATGCGGCCGGGCGAATGGGCAGTGATGTGGGCCACGTAGCGCAACAGCTCGGCGTGGGGCGTGAACTGCGCACCTAGCTTGTAGCCGAGAAACTGCTCGGGCGTGAGCAAGGAGCCGGCCGCGTCGGTGGTTTGGGCGCGGCTCGTGAAGCTTAGTAATAAGAATGCAGCGAATAGGCTAAGAAGCCGGCGTCCGGACGTGAAAAGATGCATTAGAAAGCGGAATGAAATGCTAAGGTTGGTGCGTGCAAAGATGAAGTATACTTCCCAACCATGAGCCCCAGCGGGGCGACATATCGGTAGTAAGCAAGGCAAAAAGAATGAAAAAGCCCCAGCGGGGCGACACTCGTTCAACGAATGTCGCCCCGCTGGGGCTTTGTGAAGCGGAACAAACAGGTTTTAGCTACCGACATGTTGCCCCGCTGGGGCTTATTAATATTTACACCACCACATTCACCATACGGCCGGGCACCACAATCACCTTCTTAGCCGACTTCCCTTCGCCGTGCTTGGCCAGAAAATCCGACGCCAGCACGGCCGTTTCAATCTCGGCGGCGGTAGCGGCGGCGGCAAACTGCATCTGCTCGCGCACCTTGCCGTTGATGGCCAGCGGGTACACCACGGTGTCTTCCACCAGGAATTCTTCGCGGAACTCGGGGTAACCGGCGTGGCTGATGCTGCCGGCCTCGTGGCCCAACTCCTGCCACAACTCCTCGGCCAGGTGCGGCGCGTAGGGCGACACCAGCAGCACCAGCGGCTCCAGGATGGCGCGCTTGTGGCACTTGAGGGCCGTGAGCTCGTTCACAGTAATCATGAACAGGCTGACGGAGGTGTTGAAACTGAACTTCTCGATGTCTTCCTGCACCTTCTGGATGGCGCGGTGCAGCACCTTGAGCTCGGCCGGAGTGGCTGGCTCATCAGTCACGGCCAGGGGGCCGTCTTCGGGGTGGAAGAGGCGCCAGAGTTTCTTGAGGAAGCCGCTCACGCCGCTGATGCCGTTGGTGTTCCAGGGCTTATACTGCTCCAGCGGGCCGAGGAACATCTCGTAAAGGCGCAGAGCATCCGCGCCGTATTTGCCAATCAGCACGTCGGGATTAACGACGTTGAATTTGGCTTTCGACATTTTTTCAACTTCCCACCCGCTGACATACGTGCCGTTGTCTTCCGTGATAAACTCGGCTTCGTTGTAGTCCGGACGCCATTTACGGAAGGCTTCCATGTCGAGAACGTCATTTTCCAGAATGCTTACATCGACATGCAAAGCGGTGGTTTCATACTGGTCTTTTTTACCCAGCGTCACAAATTTATTAGTACCGTTAATACGATACACGAAATTCGACCGGCCCAGAATCATCCCCTGGTTAATCAGTTTCTGGAAGGGCTCACCGCTGCTGACGAGGCCCAGGTCTTTCAGGAACAGGTACCAGAAGCGGGCGTAGAGCAAGTGGCCGGTGGCGTGCTCGGCCCCACCCATGTAGAGGTCCACGGAGCCCCAGTACTGCTCGGCTTCCTCGCTCACGAAGCGGGCTTCGTTGGTGGGGTCCATGTAGCGGAGGTAGTACCACGACGAGCCCGCCCAGCCGGGCATGGTGCTCAGCTCGTAGGGGTATTTGTCGCGGTAGAGCCAGTTTTGGGCGCGGCCGAGGGGCGGCTCGCCGGTTTCGGTGGGCTTGTACTCGTCGATTTCGGGCAGCACCAGCGGCAGGTCGCTTTCGGCGATACCGTAGGCCGTGCCATCCTTGTAGTAAATAGGAATGGGCTCGCCCCAGTAGCGCTGGCGGCCGAAAATGGCGTCGCGCTGGCGGAAATTCACCTTGCCTTTGCCCAGGCCCTTTTCTTCGAGGAAGGCGATGAGCTTGGGCGTGGCTTCCTTGTAGGTGAGGCGGTTGATGATGCCGGAGTTGATGTAGCGGCCTTCCTTGGTGGGGTCGGCCTGCTGGTCGATGTCCTTTTGGGCATCGGAAATGGCGGGGATGGGCAGGCCGAAATGTGTGGCGAACAGCCAGTCGCGCTGGTCGCCGCTGGGCACGGCCATCACGGCGCCGGTGCCGTAGCCGGCCAGCACGTAGTCGGCCAGCCAGATTTGCACGGGCTCATTGTTCACCGGGTTCAAAGCATAGGCGCCGGTGAAGACGCCGGAGACAGCCTTCACGTCGGTCATGCGGTCGCGCTCCGAGCGGCGCTTGGTGGCGGCGATGTACTCGTCCACAGCCGCTCGCTGGGCGGGTGTCGTAATGACATCGACCAATTCATGCTCGGGAGCCAAAACCAGGAACGTGGCCCCATAGATGGTATCGACGCGGGTAGTGTAAACTTTGATTTCCGAGCCACCTGACGAGGACAGCGCGGCTCCTGACGTGGCTTTCGAGGCCTCGGAAGCCACGTCAGGAGTGTCGGAAGGCGTGCCAGAAGTAGCGGAAGCGGCGGCAGGAGTGTCGGAAACCTGGCCAGCAGCCCCGGAAGCCCTGGCAGGCAATACGGGGAAGGTCACTTCGGCCCCGATGCTTTTGCCAATCCAGTTGCGCTGCATCTCCTTCACAGCGTCGGGCCAGTCGAGCTGGTCGAGGCCCTGCAGAAGGCGGTCGGCGTAGGCGGTGATGCGCAGGTTCCACTGGGGCATGAGGCGGCGCTCGACGGGGAAGCCGCCGCGCTCGCTCAGGCCGTCCTTTACTTCATCGTTCGAGAGCACCGTGCCCAGGCCGGGGCACCAGTTCACGAAGGTATCCTGCTGGTAGGCCAAGCGGTAGGGGAGCACGGCGGCCAGCTTCTGCTTTTCGGTAAATAACTGCCACTGGCCGGCCGAGAAGCTGAGGCGGTCGCCATCGTCGCCAGCGGCGCGGATGCCGTCGCTGCCGCTGGCGGCAAAGCGGGCGGTGAGCTCGGTGAGGGGCTCGGCCTTGTTCGTGTCAAGGTTGTACCACGAGTTGAACAGCTTGAGGAAAATCCACTGCGTCCACTTGTAGTAGCTGGCATCCGAGGTGCGCACTTCGCGGCTCCAGTCGTAGCTGAAACCGAGGCTGCTGAGCTGCTGCACGTAGGTTTCAATGTTCTTTTCGGTGGTGAGCGCGGGATGCTGGCCGGTCTGGATGGCGTACTGTTCGGCGGGCAGGCCAAACGAGTCGAAACCCATGGGATGGAGCACGTTGAAGCCGCGCAGGCGCTTGTAGCGCGTCACGATATCGGAGGCAATGTAGCCCAGCGGGTGTCCTACGTGCAGGCCCGCTCCGGAAGGGTAGGGAAACATGTCGAGCACGTAGTATTTGGGCTTCTCGGAGTGGTTCTGGGCCTGGAAGGTGCGGTGCGCTTTCCAGTGGGCCTGCCACTTCTTTTCAATTTCTTCGGGACGGTATGCGGGCATCTTGCGCGGAGTTTATTCCGGGCAAAGGTAGGACGTAGGAGAAAGTAGGGCGAAATTTGTTGCGTTAGCGCCATGCGCAAACCCAGAACGTCATGCTGAGCGCAGCCGAAGCATCTCGCTTGTGGTAGTAATCAAAACCGCAGAACCGAAAGTCGGCGTAGCTAACGATTGAATTAGTGGCGGCACGCGAGATGCTTCGGCTGCGCTCAGCATGACGTTCTAAATAGAAAAAAGCCCGATACTACGCGCTACATGGCCCGCATACCCAAAGAGTTAGTCGACCACATCATCCAGACCGCCGACATTGTGGAAGTCGTCGGCGACTTTGTGCAGCTCAAGCGCAAGGGGCAAAATCTGTGGGCCCCGTGCCCGTTCCACAACGAAAAGTCCCCGTCGTTCTCCGTAAACCCGGCCAAGAGCCTGTACAAATGCTTTGGCTGCGGCAAGGCCGGCGGCGTGGTGCAATTTGTGATGGACGTGGAGGGCACCAGCTACGTGGAGGCTCTGAAATACCTGGCCAAGAAGTACGCCATTGAGATTCAGGAAGAGGAAAAGACGCCCCAGCAGCAGCTGGAGCAGAACGAGCGGGACTCCCAGTTCATCGTTTCCGACTTCGCCAAAAACCACTTCCACCGCCTGCTGCTGAACTCGGAGGAAGGCATGAGCATCGGCTACGGCTACCTCAAGGAGCGCGGCCTGAACCTGAACACCATCCAGACTTTCGAGCTCGGCTACTCGCTCGATAGCTGGGACGACCTGATGAAAGCCGCCGAAACGGCTGGCTTCGACAAGAAGTACCTCGAAAAAACCGGCCTCACCGTCATCAAAACCGACGACCAGGGCAAGGACACCGGCCGGCGCTACGACCGGTTCCGGGGTCGCGTGATGTTCCCGATTCACAACATCAGCGGCCGGGTGGTGGGCTTTGGGGCGCGCACCCTGAAGCGCGACGACAAGATGGCGAAGTACCTCAACTCGCCCGAGTCGGAGATTTACCACAAGTCGGACGTGCTTTATGGCCTGTTTCAGGCCCGGCAGGCCATTCGTACGCAGGAAGTTTGCTACCTGGTTGAAGGCTATTTAGATGTGTTGTCGCTGTTTCAGGGCGGCATCAAGAACGTGGTGGCCTCGTCGGGTACCTCGCTCACGGAGGGTCAGATTCGCCTCATCAAGCGGTATTCTGATAACGTGACGGTGCTGTACGACGGCGACGCGGCGGGCATTAAAGCCAGTTTGCGCGGCACCGACTTGCTGCTCGAAGGCGGCCTGAACGTGCGCGTGGTGCTATTTCCTGACGGCGACGACCCCGACTCCTACATCCGCAAAGTGGGCGACCAGCGCTTCACCGAGTACATCGAAACCAAAAGCCAGGACTTCATCACCTTCAAAACCACGCTGGTGGCCCGCGAGGCTAGCAACGACCCAGTGAAGAAGGCCGAGGCCATCCGCGACGTGCTGCACAGCATCGCCAAAGTGCCCGACGCTATCAAGCGCCAAGTGTTTTTGCAGCAGACCTCGGCCACCTTCGGCATCGATGAGCAGGTGCTCATTACCGAGTATAATAAGCTTGTCAAGTCGCCCGGCCAGCAGAACAAGCCCAGTGGGGGCAGCGGCGATAACCGCGGCAACTACGGCAACGGCGCGGGCAGCGCCAACACCGGCTTTCCGCCCAGCTCCAACCCGCGCTCGGCTCCGGCCCAGCGCCCGATGACGGACGAGGAAGAGGCCGAAATGCTGATGTACGGCGGCCACGAGGCCACTGTAGAAATTTTGGGCGCGGGCGCGGCGTTTGCGACTTCCCCAGGCAAAGCAGCCGAGGAAGACGACACGCCCGACATGCTGCAGGTGTGCGAGCGCGAAGTGCTGCGCTTACTTGTACTGTACGCGGGCCGCGAAATAGAGCCCGAAGTGAGCGTGGCCGGTTACCTCATGGGCCAGCTCGGCGAGTACCCGCTCCAGAAGCCGCTTTACGCCGAAATGTGGGAAATCTGCCGGCAGGAGCTCCTGGCCGGGCGCTTCCCCGATGCCCGCCTGCTGGCCCAGAACGAGCGCGAAGACATCCGCCAGCTCATCACCGACCTGGCCACCGAGCGCTACGAAATCAGCCCGAACTGGCGCACCAAGGAAATATACGTCTTCAACGAGGTTGATTTGCCCCAGTTGGCCTGCGACAATGCCGTGCTGCGCCTCAACAAGGTGCACGTGCAGCGCGAGCTCGACCAATGCCTCGAAAAGCTGCGCCACCCACTCGAAGACGTGGAGATGTTCGAAATCCTGGGCGACATCAAGCGCCTCAAGGAGCTCGACAACGAACTGGCCGCGCTGCTCGGCACGGTGGTAGCGCGGGGCACTTAATTTGAATGAAGAATGAGGAATGAAGAATAGGCTGATGCGTTAGCCGAACTCAATTGGCTGACGCCTTCCTTCGGTTCCTCATTCTTCCTTCCTCGTTCCTCATTCAACAAACATATGCTCCAACGCCTCAACATAAACCGGCTCATTGTGGCCGTCGTGCTCACCGGCCTCAGCCTGATTTTTGGCATGGCCGGCTTCACCTATATCGAGCATTACGGCCCCATTGAGGCGTTTTACATGACGGTGACCACCGTGGCAACGGTGGGATTTGGTGAATTGCGCCCGTTTTCGGAAGCCGGACGGTTGTTCGTCTCGTTCTATATTCTCTACAACCTGGTGGTGGTGGCCTACCTCGTGTCGGTTTTCTCTTCCTTTATCTTTGACGGCGAGCTGCGCAAAATTTACAAGATGATAAAAACCGACCAGGAAATAAAGCGCTTCAGCGGCCATGTTATCGTGTGTGGCTTCGGGCGCAACGGCCGGCGTGCCTACCAGGAGCTGCGCGCCAACGGGGCCCGCGTGGTGGTGGTTGAGGCCAATAAGGAGTTGATGAAAAACATCACCGAAGGCCACACCGGCGAAGATTACGACGGCGACGGCGTGCCGGGCGGCAGCATCCACACCGTATTCGGCGATGCCACCACTGACCTCGTGCTGAAGCAGGCCGGCGTGGAGCGCGCCTCGGCCCTCATCACGGCGCTGCCCAAGGACGCCGACAACGTGTTCGTGGCCCTCTCGGCCCGGGCCCTGAATGCGCGTTTGAAAATCATTGCCCGCGCCTCGCTCAAAACCTCGGAAAGCAAGCTGCTTTCGGCCGGGGCCGACTCGGTGGTGATGCCCGATGAAATAGGCGGTTCGCACATGGCCAAGCTGGTGGTGCGTCCCGAAGTCATTCGCTTCCTCGACCTGATTTCGGGCCTGAGTGCCGACAAGCTGCGTCTCGAAGAAATGAGTTTCCAGCAGCTACGCAGGGATTTGCACGGCCGCAGCATTCGCGAGCTCGATGTGCGCTCCATCACCGGGGCCACCATTATCGGCCTGCGCAAAGCCGACGGCTCGCTGCTAGTCAGCCCCGGGGTCGACTACGTGCTGGCCCCCGGCGACGTGCTGCTGGTGCTCGGCAGCGAGGAGCAAATCGAAACCTTTGAAGTGCGTTTCCGGCAACTCTAATTTGAATTATAAATTATGTGTTATGAATTACGAGTGGCTTCATCTGCCTCTCGCACAATAATTCATGACTCACAATTCATAACTCGTAATTCAACCAAATGCACCTTCTGCAACTCTGTCCACGGGTGCCTTTTCCGCTCACTACCGGCGGGGCTATTGCCATGTATGACGTGGCGGCGGGCCTTGTGCAAGCGGGCCACCGCGTCACGATGCTGGCCATCAACACGCCCAAGCACCACCAGCCCGCCGATGCGCTCGACTACCTGGGCCCGAATTTTCGGTTGGTGACCGTGGATGTAAACACGGATATTACGCCGGTAAAGGCGTTGAAAAACCTGCTGCTGAGTCGTCAGCCCTACATAGTGGAGCGGTTTATCAGTCCGATGGTGGAGGAAAAGCTGATTGAGATTTTGCAGGGAGATACCGTTGATATAATTCAGTTTGAGGGCACGTTCGCGGCCTGGTACGCTGAGGTTCTTGGCCGGCATGAAAGCAGCAGCCTGCAGGTGCCGCCGCTGGTGCTGCGCGCCCACAACCTGGAACATACAATCTGGCAAATGCTAGCGGGGGGCGAGGGCAACCCGCTCAAGCGACTGTACCTGCGCGACATGGCTACTCGACTAGAGCAATTCGAGCGCCGCCACCTGCCGCAATTTGATGCAGTGGCTGCCATAACCGACGACGACGCTAAGCGCCTCCGTGCCCTGGGCTGCCCCGAGCCGGTGGTGTTCATCCCGGCCGGGGCCGATTTGAGCCGTTTCCAGCCCGACCCGAATATTCAGCCCAAGCCCCGCACGCTGTTCATGATTGGCTCACTAAACTGGCTGCCCAACCTCGAAGGTCTGAACTGGCTGCTGCGCGAAGTATGGCCCACCGTGCGCGCCGAAATGCCCGACGTGGAACTGCACATTGCCGGCAGCGGTACGCCGGAGGAGCTGCTGCAGCCGCGTACCGATGGCGTAGTGGTGCACGGCTTCGTCGATTCAGCAACGGCCTTTATGCAGCGGTACGAGTTGATGCTGGTGCCGCTGCTGAGCGGGGGCGGCATGCGCATCAAAATCATCGAAGGCATGGCCCTGGGCAAAGCCATACTCAGCACCGCCCTGGGAGCTGAAGGCATTGCGGTGCGCGACGGCCACGACATCGTGCTGCGCGACACGGCGGCTGCCTGGCTGGAGGCCCTGCGGGCCTGGTATCGGGGCGAAATGCCCGTGGCTGCTGTGGGTACTGCTGCTGCGCACACCGCCGCCGACTTGTACGACCGCCGCCGGGTAACGCAGCAGTTTGTCGACCTGTATGAGCGGCTGCGGCCGGTGCTGGCCTGATGGGCGTGGCACTGCTCGTGCTAGTATTCTGGACCTGCCTGCTGCTGGTGGCGCACACCTACGTGCTGTTTCCGGTGCTGCTGGGCTGGCTGGCCCAGGGCCGGCACCAGAACGCCGACGTCTACGGCCCGGCTACCGATGACCTGCCTGCCGTAGATATTCTGCTGGCCGCGCACAACGAGGAGGCCGTTATCGAGCAAAAGGTGCGCAGCACGTTCGCCACCACGTACCCGCTCGACCGCCTGCGCTTGCTGGTGGGCTCCGATAACTCCTCCGACCAAACCAACGCGCTTTTAGCTAAGTTGGCCACGGAGTTTCCGGAGCTACGCTTCGAAGCGTATACCCAGCGCACGGGCAAACCCACCGTTATCGAAAACCTCGCTCAACTAGCGTCGGCTCCGGTATTGGTGCTTACCGATGCCAACGTTTTTTTTGCTCCCGACACGCTTTATGAGCTCGTGAAACACTTCCGTCACGAGCGTATCGGATTGGTCGGGGGCCACATCATCAATCCCGAGCACCGGGCCGAGGGCATCTCGGGCCAGGAGAAAGCTTACCTGGAGCGCGAAAACCTGATGAAGTTTCAGGAAGGGGTGCTTTGGGGCGCGATGATGGGCGCTTTTGGCGGCTGCTTCGCGGTGCGCCGGGCTTGCTATCATCCGGCGCCGGCCAGCTTTCTGGTCGATGACTTTTACATTACAATGGCTGTATTGCGCGATGGTTACCAGGCCATCAATGAGCTCGATGCGGTGTGCTACGAGGATGTGTCCGACCACCTGCCCGAGGAGTTTCGGCGCAAGGCGCGCATCTCGGCCGGCAACTTTCAGAACCTGGCCGAATTTCGGGCGCTGCTTGGCCCGGCCTGGGGCGGCGTAGCGTTTGCGTGGTGGTCGCACAAGGTGCTGCGCTGGCTCACGCCGCACCTGTTGCTGGTGCTGCTGGCCGCTACGCTGGGCATCGTGCTGTTGGGCGGGGGCTGGTTTTATCAGCTGGCACTGGCCGGGCAGCTGGCGCTACCGGCCTTGCTGTGGCTCGATGCCGCGCTTGGTCGGCTGGGCTTTCACGGGCGGCTGCTGCGCTTCATCACGCACTTTTACAGCATGAATGCGGCGCTGCTGCTGGGCTGGTGGCGCTATATGCGGGGAATCAAAACCACGGTGTGGCAGCCCACCCAACGCAACCAGCAGGCGAGGTAGCGCGAACTTGTAGTTCGCGTCCGCGATGGAAGCCCGAACGGGACGCGAACTACAAGTTCGCGCTACTGCTCGCAGCGGACTGCTGAAGAGACCGGGGCTAACTTTGCACCGGCCCCGGTTGTTATGGCCCGAAATTCCCGCTTCCCATGCTTGATTCCATCGAATCCGCCATTGCCGATATCCGCGCCGGCAAAGTAGTTATCGTCGTCGACGACGAAGACCGCGAAAACGAGGGCGACTTCATTTGCGCTGCCGAGTGCGCTACCCCCGAAATCATCAACTTCATGGCCACCCACGGCCGTGGGCTGGTGTGCGCCTCGCTGCCCGAATCCCGCTGCGAAGAGCTGGGCCTCGACTTGATGGTGGGCCATAATACCGCCCTGCACGCCACGCCGTTCACCGTGTCGGTCGATTTGCTGAAGAATGGCGTGACGACGGGCATTTCGGCCTCCGACCGCAGCAAGACTATTCTGGCCCTCATCGACCCCGCCACCAAGCCCGAGGAGCTGGGCAAGCCGGGCCACATTTTCCCGCTTAAGGCCCGTAAGGAAGGCGTGCTGCGCCGCGCCGGCCATACCGAGGCTGCCGTCGACTTGGCCCGCCTAGCCGGTTTCGCGCCGGCCGGGGTACTGGTTGAAATTCTGAAGGAGGACGGCGAGATGGCCCGGCTGCCCGACCTGGAGCTGGTGGCTAAAAGATGGGACCTGAAACTGGTTTCGGTGCAGGACCTCATCAAGTACCGTCTGGCCCACGAAAGCCTCATTCAGCGCGAGATTTCGGTGAAAATGCCCACCGCCTGGGGCGATTTCGACCTGTATGCCTACACCCAGCGCAGCAACGGGGCCCACCACTTAGCCCTGGTGAAGGGCGACATCAGCGGCCCGGACCCGGTGCTGGTGCGCGTGCACAGCTCGTGCGTCACGGGCGATATTTTCGGCTCGTGCCGCTGCGACTGCGGCCCGCAGCTGCACCAGGCCATGCGCCAGATTGAGCGCGAAGGCCGCGGTGTAATCGTATACATGAACCAGGAAGGCCGGGGCATTGGCCTGCTCAACAAGCTGAAAGCGTACAAGCTGCAGGAGCAGGGCCGCGATACCGTGCAGGCCAACGAGGAGCTTGGCTTCCGGGGCGACGAGCGCGACTATGGCGTGGGGGCATCTATCCTGCGCGACCTGGGCATTACGGAAATGCGCCTGCTCACCAACAACCCCCGCAAGCGCACCGGCCTCATTGGCTACGGCCTCGAAATTGTGGATACGCTGCCCATTGAAATCAGCGCCAACCCCCACAACGAAGCCTATCTGACGACCAAGCGCGATAAAATGGGCCACGAAATCATGCGCCCCGTATCGGCCGAAACGCCGGCGGCGTAAATGGTGAATCCCTTTGCTAAGCCCGTTCTGCCTTAACGTATAGGCGGGACGGGCTTTTTAATTTTAAGTACTCGCTCAAAAGTAAACGAGTAAAAGCACGTCATGCAGAGCGCAGCGAAGCATCTCGCGTGCCGCAGTAAATCAATTGTTTGACGATGCGAGCGAGATGCTTCGCTACGCTCTGCATGACGGTTACTTTTGCTTGAGTACTTAATGTGCCAGCTGCTACCGTGGGCGGGGCAATAAGTGCTTATATTCGTAAGCGTACCAGTGGCTTAGCTTGCTGCCGGGTTGCGAAGCGATGAAGAACCTACTGCTCCTGTCCGTATTCGTGCTGCTGGCGACCGCGGCACTGGCCCAAACCCGAATGGGAGGCTCCTCCCTGCGGCTAACGTTTCGATTGGGCCGGGTGGTGCTGATTAGCGGCGATACCCTGGACGGGCCTGTTGCCGTGCAGTTTGGTCCGGATTTGCTTTTTCTGGCCCGGCCCGATGGCTCGGTGCGCACGCTTATTCCAGCGGCGATAGCGGCTTGCGCTGTGCAGCAGGAAATGGCCACCACGAGCACGGGTGCCATCGTTGCGACTGACCCCAACCAGGTGCGGCTGTTTCGGGGCCTGCCATACTACCCCGACCGCAATGGGAAGCAGCCCGAAATGGCGCTTTTCGAACAGCTGGGCGGTGGGCCGGTGCTGCTGCTACGCCGGCCGCGGCTGGCGCAGCGCACGGTGGCCTATGTCCCCCTGCCACTCACAGTAGGGTCGGGTTTATTCAGCGTACCGGTTGGAGGCAATAGCCGGGGCTTGCCCCCGCCCAGTGCCCCGCGCTACATCAGCCTGCCAGAGCTCCGCGACGATTTTTTTCTCATCCGTGCCTCCGACGAGCTCGCGCCATTGCGGCCCGGACTAAAGGAGCTGTTGCTGGCGTTCCCCGCCCTGGCTTCGCAGCTGCGTGCCTATGCGCAGGAGCATCGCCTGAGTGCCGTCAGCGCCCGCGAGCTGACGGAGCTGGTGGGCTACGCCAATTCGCTTTCGGCCATTGGCGCGCCGTAGTAGGCGGAACCGGTAGCACAGCCTTGTTGGGCACTGGCCGGCCATCTGCCTTGTTCGTGGGCGGCCGCGCGCTGGCAACAAGTCGTCCGACAAGTGCGGCAAGGCATCCGGAAGGCGCGGCAAGGCTTCCGACAGGCGCGGCAAGTCGTCCGACAAGCACGGCAAGGCATCCGACGAGCGCGGCAAGCCTGCCAGGGGCGCTGGCAAGCTAGTGGGAGACCGAGGCAAGGCCACCGATGCCGTGGACAAGGGGCCGAACGGGAGCGACAAGGCATTAGAGGCCGCGGGCAAGGAGCCGAGTGGGAGGGGGGAACTGGCCGAGGCCGCGCCGGGGGGATAATTGGGCAAATAATCCGCTACTTTAGCCCGCCTCAACTCCACTTAACCCCTTCTTTTCTCATGCATTCGTTCCGTGCTGACCAATTCCGAATGATGGGTGTGCTCGCGCCCTGGCTCACCGCCAACCTGCCGGCCATCGCCAAAAGCAAAATGGCCGCCCAAGAGGCCGCCGACGTGCTGGCCGGCCTGCCCGCCGTGCAGGCCAAAGCCGGCCTCACGGCCACCGAAACCAAAAAAGTGACCGAGCGCCGCACCCAGCAGCGGGAGGCGTTCGAAACCCATATCCTGGCCATGCTCGGGCCCTTGCAGATGGTGGCCACGGCCCTCAACGACATGGATTTCCTGGGCCTGGTCACCATCGGGCGCACGACCTTTAAGGAGCTGCGGCCCGAGCTGCAGGCCGGCGTGGGTCAGCAGGTGCTGGCCAAAGCGAAGGCTAATGCTAAAAAGCTGGAAGACTACGCCATCGATGCCGACTTCCTTGCCGAGGCCCAGACCCTGGCCGACACCTTCCAGCAGGGCCTGCCCGATACCCAGTCGCTGCTCGATGCCCGCCAGAACGCCAACGCCACTTACGACGAGGTGCACGAGGCCCAGATGACCCAGATTTACGCGCTCGACAAGGCCATGAGCGTGTTCGAGGCGGTGAACCCGGAGCTGTTCAAGGGCTACAAATCGGCCCGGGCGCTAATTGATTCGGCCGGCGGCAAGGCGAAGAAAGGAAAAGGGGAGAAGCCGGCCTAGTTGGCTGCTTCACCTGCATTGGACACTATAGGGCAAGTCCCCGGCTGGCGCACGCTAGCCGGGGACTTGCTTTGTTAAAGGTTGAGTTTCCGTTTCGGCGTTTACGAAACTCATCCCCTCGGAGCATTTCGTAAACAATGAATAGTAAACCAGCTTCTTAAACTCGTACTGCCTTGCAGCGGCCTACTGGCAGCTGGTGCTGGTCAACTGCCAGGCGTTTAGCGAAAGGAACGTTATCACATGCGCTGTTCGTCGAGAGCATGGCTGCCTTCATGCCGCACTTTTTGACACAAACTCTGCCGGGAATGTGCCGGGAACGTAAGCTTCAATGGTTTTTACAAAAGCCTCTAGAGTCGTTGTGTAGGGCTCTTGTCCGTCTTCCAACGCTGCCATGATGGCATCCCAGAGCTCGACGTGGTTGTCCTGAAAGCGAATAACCAATCGGTACACGTTGTATTCAACGTCCAAGATGGTGTCGGGCGCTTCTTGGCCGGCAGCAATCTTCTCAAGTAATTGCTGTTTGCCTAACGCACTGGCCACATCCATTTCGAAGAACGAGTTCAAGTCGGCGTATTTCATAGTTTAATCAAAAGGTCGTGCCCTAAACTTACTGCGTTTCGGCAAAGGAGGGTATATTCGATAATGTCCCACACGACACAAGTTTACCGAGACTTGCTTGCTCTCATTGCCAGCCTAAGTCATACCGACTTCAATCTAATTGACATTGAAGATTTCAGCGAACTGCTGAAGCAGGCAGCTGTTCCTAGCGAAAGGGGCTCCTTTGTCATCAGCCTACCCAACAAGCAACAAGACTATGGACAAGAAATTAACTTTGAATTAGTTCAACAGTCAGGCCATCGCAACAAGATTCACATGGAATTCAACAATTCGGGTAAGTTGACTGACTTCCATTTGCAAACCCATTTTTGAGAGCCATCACTTAAGCCTTCGTTCACGAAAACGGTGGTGGCTGTTGCAGAACTCCCCGGCGGGTGTCTGGCAGCTGTTGGGCGAGCAAATTAACGAACAGAAAGACAGCATCAAGCGCTTTCTTGCACATTGCCGAGGGCTCTTTCTTCCTTTGGAATGGCCGAACCCGGGTTCTGCAACAGCCACGGTGGTTCTACTTTAGATAGCGAGCGGGCGTCTGTCGGCGCGGCGGCGGTAGTAGTCAAAGCCAAGCGCAACCAGCGCCGGCACCAACGGCAGGAACAACAGCAGGGGCAATTCCGGGAAATCGCCGCGTTGAAATGCCCGCAGCGCTTTGAGGGGGGCCAGCACCACGAACGGCAGGTACACGGCCCCTCCCTCCCGGTAAATAATGGGAAAATTCACCAACTGCGGCCATGGCAGGGGCGGCACCCACAGTAGGACAAACAGTTCGGCGTACAGGGCCAGCCACCAGGTGCGCACCGGCAGCCGGTAGCTAAAGCGCCGGGTCAGGTAGTACACGGCGGCGACCGCCAGGGCCAAGACGCCCAAGGCCACCACGATGAAAAAGTGAAGAATGTCCATGCGAACCGTTGCGGGAGGAAAGATAAGGTCTCGGCGGTTGACCAGCGTTGTCCACGCCCGCAGGCCAGGTGCTCCCCCCTTGCCTGCGGGCGTGGACAACGCTGGTCAACCGCCGAGTTGTTGAGCGTAAGGCGCGTTCAGCAAAACGGTGCTTTACACATGCCGCACTGGTGCCGGGGCTTAAGCATGTAGGCTGGTCGCGGCGAACACAACCGGATGCTACACTTGCAGGGGCAGCGCCTCTTCCTGCGCCAGCTGCTGCCGCAGCAGCGTAAGCACCGACTGGGTGGCGTACGCCACGTTCAGGGCCCGGCCGTGGTGCAGCACGTACTCGCGGCGGCTGGTTTAGGTGGCGTAGGCATAGCTGGTGAATGGTAAATCAGTTTCTTAAACTCGCTCGGCACTGCAGTAGCTTGCGAGCCACTCGTTTTCGAGCTGCTGCTAGTAGTTCACCGAAAGGAGCGTTACTCTAATAACGTCCACTCTACGAAAACCTGCGGCCCATAATAGAACACGCCTTGGGCGTTGAGCCGCGAGTTGGGTGGGTCGGCTGGTTTTTGCTGCAATAGTTGACTGATTTCCTCGTGTCGGGCCCGGTCCTGTGGGAGGAGCGGACGCGTTGCTTCGGTCGTAGCCCCGGTGCGAAAGGCTTCTCGCCACCCCTCCTCCAGGGCCAGCATCTCCTGGGCAAGGCAGCACGCGTCGGGGTCTAGCGGCGTGAGCCAGTAATGCGCCAGCCACTCCGCCGCAGTTTCCTGCCAGTCGCGCCAGTGGCATTCGTAGTAGTGTAGTTGGCCCTGAAAATGGGCCAAGCCTTCCAGGGCCCCGTCGTACCAGTGGTCGATGGTGAACACAATATCACGCGGTATCTCCTTCATCGGGCGGCGGCAAGGGGCTGGGCGGACAGAGCAGACATTTCAGTTTAAATAAACGGTCCGAATAGGAAAAGATACTGTGATAAAAAGCAAGGAATTGGGCGAGGTTTTTTACATTTAGGCCTCTTCAAGGAGGACCTTTGGGTTCATCCTGCGTAGCCTCGGCCCGTCAACTGGCCGGGGCTACTTCTTTTTCCAGGCACCGGGCCGGGTGGTAGTGCGGGTCGTAGGCGCAGTCGTTTTTCCACAGCGAGTAGCAGAGCAGCAGCAGTTTGCGCATGACGGCAATCACGCCCGGCTTGCCGCTGGGCTGGCGTGCCCGCAACCGGGCGTAAAAGGCGATTTGCTGCGGGTTATAGCGCAGGCTGCTGACGGCGGGCAAGTAGAGGGCGGTGCGCAGGCGCACGTTGCCGCGGCGGGAGATGCGCGTGGCCCCCGCCGAGAGCCCGCTTTGGCGCTGCACCACGTCCAGCCCGGCGTAGGAGGCCAATTGGCGCTCGTTTTCCAGCAACACGAAGCCGTTGGTTTCGGCCACCACGACGATGGCCGTTGTCCGGCCAATGCCCGGCACACTGGTCAGGTGCGCCAGCTTGCGGGCCAGTTCCGGTTCCGTGGCCAGCAGCGCGGCCAGGTCGTGGTCCACGGCGGTGAGCTGCTCGTCCAGTAAGTGCATGCGGTTCCGTAGCCGTTCCAGCGTGCGCGCATCGGGCTGGTAACTGTGCTCGTAGGCATGGCGTTGCGTTTTGAGCCGGGCACCCTGCTGGGTGAGACTTTGCCGTTCGCGGGAAAGGGCGCGCAGCTGGCGCAGGGCGGGCGTGGGCGGCTGCCAGGCCGGCAAGGCGCGCTCCAAGCCGAAGCGGCACAGCAGGCGGGCATCGAGTTGGTCGGTCTTGCTCTTCTGCTCCGTGCTCTGGGCAAAGTGCTTGACTTTGTTGGGCAGCAAGACACTCAGGGTTTGTGTGTTATCGGCCAGAAAATAGGCCAGCTCTTCGTAGTACACGCCCGTGGCTTCCACGACGAACCACCGTGGGGCGGCCACTGCCTGCTGCTTGGCGGTCCAGACGAGTAGCGCGGCAAAACCCGCCGGGGTGTTGGCAAAGGTGGTTTCTTTGCCGAAGGTCAAGCGCTGGTCGGGGTCGATGCGGCCGAAACAGGCCACAAAGCTGTCTTTGGCAATGTCAATCCCCACCACGTACTTGAGGGGAGCGGGGGCGGTGCGTGCAGGTGCCATACACAAGAAAATAAAGAGAGAAAAAACGCAGCCAGTCAGGTTTTTACCGCAACTCTCCTTGTACAAATGCGGGATGCGTCCAGCCGGGCTCCCTCCATACTGTGCAGTCTTCAGGCAAAAACGGAAAACGGGGCACCGATTCTTTCACGCTCGGTCAGTCCCGAAAGCCTGCCGTTTGGAGGGTTGGGTGTCCCCGTTTTCTTTTCTGGCTACCTTTCAACTGAAAGGCAATGCAATCATACAAGGAGGGTTAAGCTGGGTTGATTGATTGGCTTATAAGTAGGTCGGATGAATTAGTTTTCACTAAAGGGGGAGAATTGAATGCGGAG